>SKSP01000032.1 GCA_007122945.1 Ilumatobacteraceae bacterium
GGCGAGACCGGTGGGTGGGTGGACGCGGACGATCCGCCCTCGTCGGCGCTCGAGGAGGCGCCGACTCGGACGGATCGTCGTCAGTGTGTGATCAACGTGTGCTCAACGTGTGATCACATGGTGCGATCGGGGGTCCGATCAGGCGGTCACCCGACGGCGGCTGATGGAGACGAGGGCGAACCCGCCCATCAGCAGCGCAGCAGCGGCGAGGCCGGTGCCGACCGTGCCGACGCCCGTGGCGGGCAGCTCGTCGGTCGGCTCCGCGACGGGGGCCTCCTCCTCGGCGGGGGCCTCCTCGAGGGCGGCCACGACCGACGGGGGCAGCAGGACGCCGTCGATCACGTGCACGACGCCGTTGCACGCGATCAGGTCGGTGGCCGTGATGTTGACGGAGCCGTTGAGGACGGTGCCGTCGACGGCGATGTCCTCACCTTGCACCGTGGTCGCCGAATCGATGCCGACGACGTCCTCGGCGAGCACGACACCTTCCACCACGTGGTAGGTCAACACGGTGGTGAGCAGACCGTCGGGGTCGGCGAGCGCAGCGTTGAGGACGTCCTCGGGCACGGCAGCGAAGGCGTCGTCGGTCGGGGCGAAGACGGTGAACGGACCGGCGTCACAGTCGGCGAGCAGGCCGTCGAGACCGGCGAGACCGGCAGCGGTCACCAGGGTCTCGAACGAACCGGCGCCGACGGCGATCTCGGCGATGCTCTCGTGCTCGTCGGCGGATGCCGCCATGGGGGCGGCGACGACGGCCGCGGCGGCGACGCCGGCGGCGAACAACTTGATCGAACGCTTCATTGAATCTCTCCTCATCGTGACCGTGCCGAGGGGTTCGGCGGTGGCGGGTCACAGAGGTCTACGGAGACGCGCGCTCGGCGGATGAGATTTCGTGCGAATTTCGCGTCGGGGTCGTCTCCGGGGCCCGCTTGGCCACCGTCGCCGTGCGCGCGATCGCCCGGGCGAACCCCTGGTAGAGCACGATCACCTCGGCGAGCGAGCGGCCCATGCTCGGGAACGGCTCGACGAGCGACGAACACAGCGTGACGACCACGCGCGCGGCCTCGCGGGTGTCGCCGACGGCGAACTCGCCGGCGGCGACTCCCGCGTCCATGACCGACTCGGTGATCTCCAGCAGACGCTCGCGCTTGGTGCCGATGAGGGCCCGCTCGGGCGCATCGAGCCGGCTGTGGTCGCGCAGCGCGACGTTCGCCGCCATCTGGGCGAAGTCGTCGTGGAGGTACGACGCGATGAGCGTCGAGACGACCTCGTCGAGTTGGGGGAACGGCGCCGGATCGGCATCGGCGAGCCGCCGCTCGAGCCGGGCGATGAGCACGTCGTACGCTTCGTCGAGGAACTCCCGCAACAGATCGTGTTTCGACGGGAAGTGGTAGTACAACGCAGCGACGCTGACGCCGGCCCGAGCGGCCATGTCACGCATCGACGCGCCCTCGTACCCGTCCTCCCCCATCACGGTGACCGCCGCGCGCATGATGGCGACCTTGCCGGGTCGCTCGCGACGCACGACGCCCCCCCGCGTGTCCCCCTGGGCGCTCATCGGCCGCACACTACCGACGCGGCGGCGACGACGACGGGCCGGACGGCGGGGCGCGCGCCCGCCGTGCTGCGACTCCGTCGGAGCACCGAACGATCGCTAGGTTCCGGGTCAGCCACTGATGAAAGGTGCCGCCGTGGACTTCGACATCCCTGCTGATCTGGTTGCGTATCTGGACGAGCTCGACGAGTTCATCGAGCGCGAGATCCGCCCCCTGGAGGAGGCCGACGACAACGTGCGGTTCTTCGATCATCGTCGTGAGGACGCCCGCACTGACTGGGAGCGGGGTGGGTTGCCGAACGAGGAGTGGGAGCAGTTGCTGCACGCGGCGAAACGCAAGGCGGACGCGGCCGGCCACTACCGGTATCCGTTGCCGGCCGAGTTCGGGGGTCGTGACGGGACGAATCTGGGGATGGCGATCATCCGGGAGCACTTCGCCCGCAAAGGGCTCGGGTTGCACAACGACTTGCAGAACGAGCACTCGATCGTCGGCAACAACGTCGGGTTGTTGTTGATGATCGCCTACGGCACCGACGAGCAGAAGGCGGAGTGGATCGACGACCTCGCCGAGGGGCGGCGGGGGTTCGCGTTCGGGATCACCGAACCCGAGCACGGTTCGGATGCGACCCACATGGAGACCGCCGCGGTGCGCGACGGCGACGAGTGGGTGATCAACGGGGAGAAGACGTGGAACACCGGGATCCACAAGGCCACGTACGACCTGATCTTCGCTCGCACGAGCGGCCGGCCCGGTGACGGTGACGGGATCACGGCGTTCTTGGTGCCCACCGACAGCGCGGGGTTCGAGATCGTCGAGTTCTTGTGGACGTTCAACATGCCGACCGATCACGCCCACATCCGGTTGACCGACGTGCGGGTGCCGGACTCGGCGATCTTCGGTGGGGAGGGCCGCGGCCTGCAGGTCGTGCAGCACTTCTTCAACGAGAACCGGATCCGCCAAGCCGCCTCGAGTCTGGGTGCCGCCCAGTTCTGCATCGACCGCTCGGTCGAGTACGCCAAGGCGCGCACGCCGTTCGGCAAGGCGCTCGCCACGAACCAGGCGATCCAGTTCCCGCTCGTGGAGCTTCAGACCCAGTGTGAGATGTTGCGCGCCCTCATCCACAAGACCGCCTGGCAGATGGACACCTACGGCGTGTGGTCGGTGTCCGACAAGGTGTCGATGTGCAACTACTGGGCCAACCGGCTCTGCTGCGAGGCGGCCGACCGGGCAATGCAGGTCCACGGCGGGCTCGGCTACAGCCGGCACACCCCGTTCGAGCACATCTACCGCCACCACCGCCGCTACCGCATCACCGAAGGCACCGAGGAGATCCAGATGCGCCGCATCGCCGGCTACATGTTCGGGTTCATGGGACAACGCTCCCCCAAGGGCGTGCACGAGACGGTGCCGAGCTCCGGGTCGAGCTGATCGCCGTGCAGCCGCCACCGACCGCATCCGACCTGCTCGCGGTCGTCGCCGAGGTCCTCGCCGACGAGGTCGTCCCGGCGCTGTCGGGGCCGATCCAGCACCACGCCCGGGTCGCAGCCAGTCTGGTCGCGATCGTCGAGCGCGAGCTGCGGCTCGCGACCGCGTCCGACGCCGCGGAGCGCGCCGCCGTGGCGCAACTGCTGGGTGTCGACCCCGACCGGGACGAACGCGGCCTCGCGGGCCTTCGCAGCGCGTTGGCGACACAGCTCCGCGAGGGTCTGGCCGACGACCCGGACGACGCCGGCCGGGTGTGGGAGACGCTGATGGCGTCGACGCGCGCCGATCTGAGGATCGCCCGACCGGGTCACGACGCGTGGGAGGGTGACTGATGGCGCCAGAACCCCTCACGGCCGAGGAGGTTTCCGGCGGCGATCCGTCGCTCGGCGATCGGCTCGCGGCGTGGCTCTCGGTCACCGAGGGAACCACCGTCGAGGTCCGAGGTCTGGAGGCCGTCTCGGCCGGGGCCCGTCGGTTCAACGCGCTGTTCGACGCCGTCACGGCGACGGGCACCCGACGGCTGGCGATCACGATGATCCCGTCGGCCGCGATCCAACTCCTGGACGTCCGCGGCGAGGCGGATGTTCGCACGGCGGCCGAGGATGCCGGTGTCCCGGTCCCGCACGTGCATCACGTCTGCACCCACGACGAGGTGCTCGGCGGGCCGTTCTTCATCAGCACGGCCGTCGAGGGCGAGACCGTGCCGCGCCGGGTGCTGCGGCTCGTCCACGAGCGGGGGATCGGCGACCAGGTCGCCGGCGAGCTCGGCGTGGCGATGGCCCGACTCCACACGGTCGGCGACGACGCGGCACCGGCGGTGCTCCCGCGCCCGGCCCTCGGTGGACCGATCGAGTCCGCGCTCGTCGGACTGGACGAGCTGTTCGGGGTGCTCCTCACACCGTCGCCCGTGTTCGCGCTGGGGATGCGGTGGCTCGAGCGTCACGCCCCGCCCGAACCGGCGCGCACCACGATCGTGCACAGCGACATCCGGACCGGCAACATCATCGTCGGGCCGGACGGTCTCCGAGCGGTGCTCGACTGGGAGACGGCACGGGTCGGTGACCCGATGGAGGATCTGGCCTGGCCGTGCGGCCGCATGTGGAGGTTCCGAGAGGATGCCCTGACGGTCGGCGGACTCGCCGGTGTGGACGTGCTCCGCGACGCGTACGTCGGTGCGGGCGGGAGCTGGGACGACGACCGCTTCCGCTGGTGGCGGGTCCTCGGCACCGTGCGATGGGGCATCGGGCTCGCCGGGCAGGCCCGCGCCCACCTCGACGGGAGCTTCCGCTCGATCGTGATGGCGGCGAGCGGCCGGCGGGTCCCCGAGCTCGAGTACGACACGCTGCTCCTCCTCCGGCCCCACCCCTGACACGAGAGCTCGCCCGACCCCCTGCCGGGCCGCCCTGACGACCCCCTGCCCGACACCCTGCCCGACCCGCCCGGCCGGCCTGGCCACCAGGAGTGCAGCGGACACCACGGGGCGTGGCACAATTCCAGGGTGGGCGAAGGTGTGACCGGACCATCCGACGACCCGGTACGCCACCGGATCCTGTCGATCCGCGCCATCGTGGCGATCTACTGGGTGGTCGCGTCGACGTGGATCGTCGGCTCGGACCTCGTCCTCGACTCGCTGCTCGGTGGGCGCTCCGACGAGGTGGCCTGGAACATCGCCAAGGGGATCCTGTTCGTCTCCGTGACCGCGGCCCTGCTGTACGGCTTGTTGGCACGTCGGAACGTCCTGCTCGAGCGCGAACGGGCACGCGCCGGGGACCTCGAGCGCCGGCTCGCCGACAGCGCCCGGATGGACACCGTGGGCCGTTTCGCCGGCGGGGTCGCGCACGACTTCAACAACCTGCTCGCCGTCGTGCGCGGCCACCTCGACGTGGCCCGGCTGGATGCGGCTCCCGAGCAGGACGAGAGCCTGGCGGCGATCGACGAGGCGCTCGGACGGGCCGTCTCGATGACGGGCGACCTCCAGGCGGTCGCCCGTCGACAGCAGCTCGAGCTCGTCCCGACCGACTTGGCCGAGTTGGTGGAGCGGCACCGAGCGGACCTCGTCGGCATCCTTCCCGACCCGGTCGTCGTGGAGATCGACCCGGGACCGGCGCCGACCGTCGCCGCGCTCGATCCGGTGCGGTTCCCCGAGGTCCTGCTCAACCTGGCGGCCAACGCACGCGACGCGATGCCCGACGGCGGCATCCTGCGCGTGGCGGTGGATCGTCGCGACGGTCGCGGCCTGCTCACGGTGAGTGACACCGGCCGGGGCATGTCGCCCGAGGAGACCCGACACTGCTTCGAACCGTTCTTCACGACGAAGCAGGAGGGCAAGGGCACCGGTCTCGGGCTCGCCCTGACCTACGGATTGGTGCGACAGTGCGGCGGCGAGATCGATGTCCGGTCGACACCGGGGCGCGGTTCGATGTTCGTGATCAGCCTGCCGCTTGCGTCGGGCCCGTCGATGCCGACCACGTGACCCCGGGCGTTCCGTGGACCACCCGGAGTAGCGGCCTCGAGTCGACCGGTACGATCCGCGTCATGGCGATGGCACGCGTGCAGCGATGAGCAGCCCCGGCTCGCAGCCGTCTCACTCCGACATGACAGCGCTGGCGGAGTTGCTCGCCGATGTCGTGTCGACCGAGCTCGACCTGCACGACGTCGGGCGTGCGGTCGAACGGACAGCGGGGCGCATCCTCGCCGTCGACTCCGTCCGACTGGTGCTCGACCACGACAAGAGCGCGCCGGAGCCGGCCGGTGACGATCCGTTCACCGAGATGCTCCCGGTGAACGACCGGAACGGGGCCAGGATCGGTTCCCTCGTCGTCGACGGACCCCCCGATCGGCCACTCACCGGCGACGCACGCGCGACCGCCGAACTGATCACCTCGATCGTCGCGACCGCCATCGAGCACCGTCGCTTGCTGGAGCGGGCCCACCTCGACCGGGTGCGCCTGACGACGGTCAACGACGCGCTCCCGGGCGGCATCATCGTGCGCGATGTCGACGGTCAGCTGCTCTACACGAACCGGTGGATGCGCGAGTTCTCGAAACGGTTCGGGAACGACCGGATCGGGTCGGGTGACCGCGACGACGGACCGCACGAGCTCGTGGACGAGCAGTTGCGTCCACTCCCCGACCACGAGCGCCCGAGCGCACGGGCGGGCCGGGGCGAACAGTTCGACGGGGTGATCACGGGCCTCCCCCTCGCGGACGGCCGTGTGCGCTGGCTCAACACGAGTGGCCGACCACTCCTCGACGCACACGGCACGCTCCTCGGCGGCCTGGTCGTCGTCACCGACGTCACCGACCGGGTGGACTTCCGACTCCGACTGGCGCGGAGCGAGCAGCTCCTGCGCGACGCGGAACGGATCGCCAAGATCGGCAGCTGGACGCGCGACATCCGCACCGGCGAGTCGCTGGTCTCCGACGGACTGCGCGCGTTGGCCGGCCTGGCGCCCGATGAACCGATCACACGCGAGCTGCTCTACGAGATCTTCCATCCCGACGACCGGGCCGCCGTCTTCGAGGGGACGTTCCGAGCGTTCGAGGAGGGGGTGCCGTACCGCGATCGACGGCGCGTCGTCGACGCTGCCGGCGCAATCCACGTCGTGGAGCTCGAGGCCGAGCGGTTCGCCGGACCGGATGGCGAACCGGCCGGACTGGTCGGGACCATCCGCGACCTGACCGACGACCTCGCCCAGGAGGAGCGGTTGTCGCGAGCCGAGCGGATGGAGATGATCGGGCGCCTCGCCGGCGGCCTGGCCCACGACTTCCACAACCTGCTCACCGTCCTCACCGGGCACGCCGAACTGCTCCACGACGCGGTCGACGACGGTCCCGGCATGGACCACGAGACCCGCGAACGGGCATTCGAGCCGTTCTTCACCACCAAGCCGCTCGGGACCGGCACCGGGCTCGGGCTCGCCACCTCGTACGGGATCGTCA
>SKSP01000550.1 GCA_007122945.1 Ilumatobacteraceae bacterium
GTCTGGCGCATGTACTCGATGACCAAGCCGATCACGACGGTCGCCGCGATGCGGCTGTGGGAGGAGGGCGCGTTCGAGCTGAACGACCCGGTCGGCCGGTACCTGCCGGCATTCGCCGAGCAGCGCGTCTGGCGGTCGGGGTCGGTCACGAACCACGTCACCGACCCGGTCACCGAGGTGATGCGGATCTGGCACCTGATGACCCACACGTCGGGGCTCACCTACGGGTTCTTGTACGCCCACCCGGTCGACGAGCTGTACCGGCGCGCCGGCTTCGAGTGGAGCACACCCCCGGGCGACGATCTGGCGACGGCGATCGACCGACTCGCCACCTTGCCGTTGTTGTTCCAGCCCGGCACCGAGTGGAACTACTCGACGGCGACCGACGTGCTCGGCCGCCTCGTCGAGGTGCTGACGGGCGAGCCGCTCGACGTCGCCCTGCGCCGGCTCGTGCTCGCCCCGCTCGGCATGGACGAGACCGCGTTCCACGCCGACGAGTCACTCGTCGACCGGCTGGCCGCGCTCTACATGCCACACCCGGGCACCCGTAAGGCGACGCGGTTCGACGCGTTCGGGGAGGGCGCCAAGCATCCGCCCGCGGCGTTCCAGGGCGGTGGCGGACTCGTGTCGACGGCCCGCGACTACCTCCGCTTCGCGGAGATGCTGCGACGTGGCGGCGAGCTCGACGGGATCCGGCTGCTCTCACCGCGCACCGTCGAGTACATGGCGTCCAACCACCTGCCCGGCAACGCCGACCTCAGCGCGTTCGGTCGGCCGCTGTTCGCCGAGACGACCTTCGACGGCGTCGGGTTCGGCCTCGGTGTCAGCGTCACGATCGACCCGGTCACCGCCAAGGTCCCCGGATCGGTGGGTGACCACGGCTGGGGCGGCGCCGCCAGCACGTTCTTCTGGGTCGACCCCGTCGAGGACCTCACGGTGCTGTTCCTCACCCAGCTCATGCCGTCGAGCACCCACCCGATCCGCAGCCAACTCAAGCAACTCGTGCACCAGGCGCTCGTGGACGCCTGAGCGGCGATCAGCTCGCCGACCGCCAGTCGGCGAGCCGGCGCTCGTCGATCTCGCCGAAGGTGTCGTGCTCGGGTGGTTCGTGCCAGCGGTCGCCGAACACGCTCCGCACGGCGTCGACGAGCGCCAGCTCTCCGCTGACACGGAACGGGATCCGGCGGTCGAACACGATGCAGCGGCGCGAGCCGTCACGGGTGGTGAGATCGACCACGAGGTGGAAGCCGACGGGCGGGCCCTCCACGCCCTCGGTGCGGGTCGTGGCCGGGTAGACGGACGCTCGCGCGACATCGGTCAGGTCGACGACGGGGAGCGCGAGCGGTTCGTCGGCGTCACCCGCGTCCTCGACGTCGTCGTCCACGTCGACGTCGACCGGGTCGACCTCGTCACGCTCGAAGGCCTCCTCGCCGGGGATCCGCCGGTAGACGTCGGGGCCCTCGACGCACAGCTCCCCCATGTCGAGCCAGATCCGCTGGGGACCGGTCTCGGGTGTACTGCGTCCCCACGCCTCGACGAGCAACGTCGCGGTCACCATCACCAGCAGCGCCACCAGCCCACCGGTCACCCCGAACAGCTGCCAGCCGATCACCAGGAGGAGGACCATCGTCGCCAGGGTCCCGAACCGGACCGTCGTCCGGAGGCGACGACGCCCAGCCACGTCGGGGACGTGCTGCCAGAGGATCCGCGGACCGGTCATCACCCTTCACTCGCCGGTCACTCGCCGGCGATTCCGTGGTGGAAGACGTTCACCACGTGGCCACATCCGTCGTCAGAAACGCGCTGGTCACTCGGAGGCTTCGGCGAGGGCTTCGCTCAGGGCGGGGTGCACCAAGAGGCTCTCGACGATGTCGGTGACCTTCAGGTTGGCGGTGACGGCGAGGGCGATCACCGAGATCAGCTCGGCGGCGTGGCGGCCGACGATCGACCCGCCGAGCACCACCCCGGTGGCCGGGTCGGAGATGATCTTCACGAAGCCCCTCGAATCGTTGTTGATCAGGGCCTTCGGTGTCGCCGAGAACGGGACCTTGGTGACGCGGATCTTGCGGCCGGACGCGAACGCCTCGGCCTCGGCGAGGCCGACGTCGGCGATCTCGGGCTCGGTGAAGATCGCCGAGGCCGCCTTGTCGTAGTCGAGGTGGCGGTGCTCGCGTGCGTGCAGGCCCATCAGCCGCTCGGCCACCTTGCGGCCCTGCATCGACGCGACGGACGACAGCGGCAGCTTGCCGCTCACGTCGCCGGCCGCGTAGATGTGCGGCTGGCTCGTCACGCAGTTGTGGTCGATCGGGATGTACCCGCCGGCATCCACCTCGACCCCGGCGGCGGCCAGGTCGAGCTCCTCGGTGTTGGGGACCGACCCGATCGCCAGCACGGCGTGGCTCGACCGCACGACCCGGCCGTCGTCGCAGCTGACCACGACCTGCTCGCTGCCGTCGTCGGCGAGCACGCGCTCGATCGCCGTCGCCCGGGCACCCTTCAGCAGCTTCACGCCGCGGGTGAGGAAGTCGTCCTCGAGCACGGCGGCGACCTCCGGATCCTTGCCGGGCAGCACCTGCTGACGACTGACGACCAGCGTGACCTTCGCCCCGAACGACGAGAACATGTGGACGAACTCGACGCCGGTGACGCCGGAGCCGACCACGGTCATGCTCTCGGGGAACGTCTTCGGCGGGTAGCAGTCGCGGGTGGTGAGGATGCGGTCGCCGTCGGGGGTGCACCACTCGGGGATGCGGGGGCGCGAACCCGTGGCGACGAGCGCGGCGTCGAACTCGATCTCCTCCGTGCCGCCGGCACCCACCACCTGGACCCGGTGTGAGCCGACGAAGCGAGCCGATCCGCGCGCGAGCCGGACACCCTGGCTCTCGAGGAGCTCGGTGGTGTCGTCGCGCATGTGCCCCTTGATGCCCTCGATGCGCGACGTCAGCGCCTGCACGTCGACCTGGGTGTCGGACTGCTCGAGGCCCATCCCGCCGATGCGCTTGGAGAAGCTCATCGCGCCACCGGTGGCGATCATCGTCTTCGACGGGATGCAGTCCCAGAGATGGGCGGCGCCGCCGACCACGTCGCGTTCGATCATCGTCACCTTGGCGCCGAGGCGGGCGGCGTACGACGCGGCGGTGTTCCCGGCGGGCCCGCCGCCGATGATGACGAAGCGTGTGGTCACGCCGCCAGGTTACGTCCGTCAGCCGTGACCGTGCCCCTCATCGTTCCCCTCGTCGTACCCCTCGTCGTACCCCTCGTCGCCCGTGTGCCCGTCATGGCGGACCTCGGGATGATCGTGGTCGTGGGCGTGATCGTGGCCGGTCGCGAGCGTCTGGTCGGCGAACAACTGCTCCCGCGCATCCGGGGCGACGAGGGGGAGCGATCGGAGGAACGACGGGACCTGGTGCACCTGGTTCGGGCAGTAGCGGGAAGGGTAGGGCAGCTGGTCGCGACGTTGGCCGACCCACTCGAAGTGCATCCCGTCGGGCCGCAGGAAGTTGCCGCCCCATGCGAAGCCGTGCCGGCGGAAGATCTGCACGACCGTGCAGTCCATCTGGGGGACGCACCCCTGGCAGTCCGTGTCGGTGTTGATGTCGAGCGCCATCGCCCACGCGTGGCGGGACACGAACCCGAGCTCACCCTGGATCCGGTTGAACCGCGGGTTGTAGCAGCCACCGTGCCGGTTCGAGATCGCGACGTCGACCGCATGGTGCAGGCCGGCAGCGGCGATGTCGGCGAGCGCGAGGCGCAGCGCGCCGACGATCCGGTTGTGGCAGCGGGCCCGGATCCGGATCTCGTCGTTCAGCAGCTGCGTACCCGACGGGAGGTTCGCCGCCACCCATGCGGGGTCCTGGGTGATCGAGCCGTTCGACTCGACCCGGAACGCGAACTCGCCGAGCAGTTCCTTGGTGCGGGCGGTGCTGAGCGTCGAATCGGGGTTGGGTGGGTCCCAGCTGCGCACGGCGCGGGTCTCCGCCAACGAGCCGCCGACGCCGTGACGGGTGAGCGCCTGGTCGATCGCGGTCCGCGACGAGAAGCCCCACAACACGGCCCGGGTCGTGCGCGTGACACCGATCCGGTCGGCCGCCGCGGGCGACATGATCACCTCGGCCCCACCGACCTGGGCGTCGGTGCCGATCATCGCCACCGTGTACGACACGACGGATCCGTCGGCGGCCAGCACGTCGATCACGTCGCCGGCCCGGGCGCCGCGCAGGTCCGCCGTACGCTCGCCCATCACGACGTGCGTCGTCGAGAGCGCGGCCGCGACGTCGGGGTCGAGCACGGCCGCCGCAGCGGCAGTCGGCATCGCCGTGACGATCAGCGGGAACCGGAACCCGTCGGGCGCGCGCTCGACGAACCCGCTCCCCCGCCGGACCGACAGCAGCCCGACCGACGCCGATCGGCTCGGCGCCCACGACGCGCCGGTGTCGGCCGCGGCCCGGCCGACCGCCGTCGCCACCGGGGCCCGCAACTCGCCGATGTTGAACACGACGACCACGTCGCCCGGTGACGCGGGCTCGACCACACGCTCGGCGGTGGCCCGCGACTCGGCCGGGCGGTCGATGCGTGACACCACGTCGGCGGCGGCCACCGCCCCGACCACCGCGACGGCGAACGCGACACCGACCACGAGGATCCGCGACGCGCGGCGCGGCATGCTCGGGCGCGTCGCAGCGGGGGATCCGATGTCGGGCACGGCCGCAGCCTACGATCGACGACGGATCGCATGCGGGCACCCCGCGGACCACCGACTACCGTCAGGGGGTCGTGAGCGAGACACCCCCCGACCACGACGCCGCCGGCGACGCCGGGGCCGGCAGCGGACTGGAGTCCGAGCGTGCCCGCCGTTCGGCGCGTCTCGCCGAGCTGCGCGACGCCGGCGTCGAGCCGTACCCCTACCGCTTCGACCGGACCCACACGCTCACCGAGGTGCGCGAACGCTGGGGCGATCTCGAGGCCGGCACCGAGACCGACGAGGCGGTGGCCGTCGCCGGCCGGATCATGTTGCGACGCGACAGCGGCAAGCTCGTGTTCGCCACGGTGCGCGACCGCAGCGGCGAGATCCAACTGTTCGTGTCGAAGGCGGTCGTCGGCGACGACGCGTTCGCCGACGTCAAGGAGCTCGACCTCGGCGACTGGGTCGGCGTCCACGGCACGGTGATGACGACCCGCAAAGGCGAGCTGTCGGTCAAGGTCGAGCGCGTGGCGCTGCTCGCCAAGGCGGTCCGCCCCCTGCCCGACAAGTGGCACGGCCTCGCCGACACCGACACCCGCTTCCGCCAGCGCTACGCCGACCTGATCGTCAACGCCGAGGCGCGCCGCACGTTCGAGATCCGCCACGCCGTGATCGCCAGCTTCCGCCGCACCCTCACCGAGCGCGGCTTCATCGAGGTGGAGACGCCGGTGCTGCACACCGAGGCCGGTGGCGCGCTCGCCCGCCCCTTCGTCACGCACCACAACACGCTCGATCTCGACCTGTACCTGCGGATCGCGCTCGAGCTGCACCTGAAGCGACTGATCGTCGGCGGCATGGAGCGGGTGTTCGAGATCGGGCGGATCTTCCGCAACGAGGGCATCTCGACGCGGCACAACCCCGAGTTCACGATGATGGAGCTGTACCAGGCGTTCGGCGACATGACCGACGTGATGGCGATCACCGAGGAGCTGATCGTCATCGCGGCCCGCGACGCGCTCGGCACGACCGTGATCGAGATCGCCGGTGAACCGGTCGACCTCGCCGAGCCCTGGCCGCGAGCCCGCCTGGTCGACCTGGCGAGCGAGGCGATCGGCGACGAGGTCCACCCGTCGCAGCCCGTCGAGCACCTCCGCGCCATCGCCGACCGTCTCGACGTTCGCTGGGAGCCGCAATGGGGCGGCGGCAAGCTCGTCGAGGAGCTGTTCGAGGCCACGGCCGAGTCGTCGCTCGTCCGGCCCACCTTCGTGACGGGGCACCCGACCGAGATCTCGCCGCTCGCCCGCACCGACCGCACCGACCCGTGGCTCACCGAGCGCTTCGAGCTGTTCGTCGACCGGCGCGAGCTGGCCAACGGCTACTCCGAGCTGAACGACCCGGCCGAACAGCGGGAGCGCTTCGAGGCCGAGCAGGCCGCCAAGGACGCCGGCGACGCCACCCGCGGCACCGTCGACGAGGACTACCTGCGGGCCCTCGAGTACGGCATGCCACCGACCGGCGGTCTCGGCATCGGGATGGACCGTGTCGCGATGCTGCTGGCCGGCGTCGACACCATCAAGGAGGTCATCTTGTTCCCCACCCTTCGTCCGGAGGTGTTCTGATGGCGCGCCCGGCAACATCGAGAATCGCCTGGGGCGCCGGCCTCACGACCGTGACCGACGACGACCGCACGCTCGATGCCTGGTTCCGCTGGGTCGGCTGGGGCGACTACGGCGAGGACGGGTCGATCCCGGCCCAGCCGCGCCCCGACGATTCGGTGCTGGGCATGCGCGACCGCCACGACGAGGTCCGCGGCGTGACGGTGCGGCCGATCCGGATGACGATCGACGTCGACGAGGCACCCTCCTCGGCGGCCGACGTGTACCTGCGCCTGCACCTGCTCTCGCACCGCCTCGCGGCCCCGCGGTCGCTGAACCTCGACGGCGCGTTCGGGCAGCTGAACAACGTGGCGTGGACCAGCCTCGGCCCGGTGGCCGTCGACCGCTTGGAGGACGTGCGGCTGCGCGTCCGCCTCGACGGCGGCGTCCTCAACGTGCACGGCCTCGACAAGTTCCCCCGCATGACCGACTACGTCGTGCCGCCCGGTGTGCGCATCGCGGACACCGACCGGGTGCGCCTCGGAGCCCACCTCGCCGAGGGCACGACGGTGATGCACGAGGGGTTCGTCAACTTCAACGCCGGCACGCTCGGCGCGTCGATGGTCGAGGGCCGCATCTCGGCAGGAGTGGTGGTCGGCGACGGCACCGACGTCGGCGGCGGCGCGTCGA
>SKSP01000054.1 GCA_007122945.1 Ilumatobacteraceae bacterium
CTGGCGAGCCTCGTCGAACACCTCCCCGACGCCGCCGATATCTGCGGTCCGGGGTACCCGGTGCGGCGCAACATCACCCCGCGCGAGCAGGACGCGATGGAGCGCATCGAGGCCGTACGGGCGTTGGTCGCCGCACGATTGCACGAGCCACTGGTGCAGTCCGAGGTGGCCGACGAGATCGGCATGGAGCCGACCGCGTTCTGCCGGTTCTTCCGGCGCCAGACCGGTCGGACGTTCACCCGCTACGTGCAGGAGCTGCGGCTCAGCGCCGCTACGCAGCTGATGGCGCAGACCTCGATGTCGGTGACGTCGATCGCGGCCACGGTGGGCTTCGGCAACCTCGCCCACTTCAACCGCTGCTTCAAGCGGTACAAGGGCATGACGCCGACTGAGTGGCGTCGGCGCTTCGCCCGGCCGGCCGACGTCGCCTGAAGCCCATCTCGGAGGACGGAAATCGGACGGACGGGACGTGACAAACGGTCACTCACGGTCAACATGTGTGAGTCGGACGTGGCAAGCCAGACCGTCACCTCCTGACGCGCCCCCGAACGCCGGTTCCAGGTCGTGGGTTGGGTCGGGCGCGATGACCCAAGTCGGTGTCGGTGGGCCGGGGGTTGCTCGGGGTTCAGGCCGAGATCTTGGCTGCGTACTTGCGTTGGGCGGCCTGCTTGGAGACGCCGAGCATTGCTCCGATCTCGGACCATGATCGATCAGCCCGGCGAGCGTTGCGGATGGCATCGAGCAACGCCGACTCGACATCGTCTCGCTGCTCGACCAGCTCAGCAATGGTCCGAAGGGCTGCAGTGTCAGCTTCGACGAGATCGTCAGCGTCGACGCCGTCAGCCCAACGCTCCAAGGCGGCGGCTCGCTGCGCTCGGGTGGTCATGGCGTCCACCAACCTTTCAAGAACTTGGGTCGGGCTGGCATCGCGTGGATGATCGCAACGCCATCGGCGTCGTCGACGACACCGACCTCCAGCGGTTCACCGTTGGCGGCTGGACCGATGAACATCGTGACGTCGGCATCGTCAGTCTCGAATCCTCGCCAGTGGTGTCGAAGTGCGTGGAGCATGTCGTTGTCGGGGACACCGTGCTTGCGGGCGCTCGCCTCGATGTCCACTCCCGTAAGGCTACGCACCACTCCGCCCGAACGTCAACACATGTTGACGATAGCTGGCTGAGCTGCTCGCGAGGTCGTGCCGACCAGTGCGCCCGTTCGAGCGCCCCATAACCCTCGGCGGGCGTCTTCATCCGAACTGCCCCTTATCGCCGGTTCAGCGCCCGGCGAGGCCGAGGAACACGAGCATTGCCCGGTCGAGGCGCACCATGTCCTCGTCGCTCAACCAACCCACACGCTCACCGAGCTTCGATCGAGCGATGGTCGTCATCTTGTCGACCATCAAGCGGCTCGGCTCGCCGATCGCGGTCTCGTCGTCTGCCGCGACGAGCAACCGGAACAGCGGCGCATCGGTCGGATCGGCCGTGAACGCACACACCGTCACCGACGCCGTCGCGTCGAACCGATCATCTTGGACGATCACGACCGGACGCGGCTTGCCGACGTAGCCGCTCCAAGCAGCAGCGGCCCAGATCTCCCCCCACCTCACTCGTCCGCGCTCACGGCGTCGATGAACGCCTGATCGTCCCGCTCGTGATCGCTGGCAGCGACGGCGATCGACTGGGCGTGGGCTGCGTCGACGAACTGCGGCGAAGCTACGTCGGGAACCCAGATCTGGATGCGCCGGAGTCCCTGCGCGCGGAGCCGCTCGCGATGCGCTCGCACTCGTACGGCGGAGGACGGACCCGATCACCGAACAGCCATGCGATCACGTCACATGTAACGCGGGCCGGTATCGCAGGGCGACCGCACCCGACCGGAACTCATCGCGATCCACCAACTCCAGCTGGATGCGCTCGCCCAGACCGGCGAGCAACGTCGGTCCGTGTCCGGCGAGGACCGGCTGCACGACGAACTCGTACTCGTCGATCAGTCCCAGATCTGCCAATGCGTGGGGCAGCCTCACGCCACCCACCCACAGGCCCTCACCCGGCTCCCGCTTGAGCCGCTCGACCGCCTCCCCCACGTCGCCTCGAACCAGCTCGGCATTCCAGTCGACCCCGCTCAGCGTGCTCGACACGACGTACTTCTTCGTCCGGTCGATGGCCTCGGCGAACGGGATCTCCCACTCACCCATCCAGTCGGGCCAGGTGCCCGTGACCGGCTGCCGCCACGCCGACTCCATCATCTCGTAGGTCACCCGCCCGAGGAGCAGAGCATCGGCTCGTTCCATCTCAGCGGTCCAGTAGCGCATCGACTCCTCGTCCGGAGGGAGCCCTGCCTCGTGATGGCAGCAGCCGTCGAGCGTGACGTTGATCGAGTATCGAAGCGGTCTCATCTCGTTGCCCTTCCTCGACGAGCGCCGAACACTCACCCGACGGCACTCAGACGACTCCCGGCGGCATTCCTCATCGGCGCCCGAGCGCGCGACCGATTCGGTGATCTCCACGAAGTCTGACCGCGATCGTCCAGAGATCTCGCACACACCGCCGGCTGGCGGATCAGAGGACCTCGACGTCGCAGCGAAGCCCCGGCGCGTTGGCCAGCCGGCGATCAGCGGTGACCAATGGGCTCTCGACAGCCTCGGCCAGCGCGACGGAGCAGCCGTCGTAGGTGGTGAGGTTCTGGCGCAGCTCCCAGACCCGCCGCAGGAACGGAGCTGTCGGGAACACCGTGATCGGGAAATCGAGAAGGTCGCCGATGGCCACGTCCGCCTGTACCGGGGTCAGCTGGCCCGTGTTGGCGTGCCGCCCCACGACCGCAGCGACCTCGACCCGCAGGAGGTCCGGACCGACGACGACCTCACCGCGCAATCGTTCCCTGAACCGGCGCCCGTCACCTGCTGCGTCTGCGACGACGGGAGCGAGGACGGAGGCGTCAACGACGAGCACGTTCCTCGTCGATCGCTCCGATCGCGCTCTCGGCGGACAGGTTGCCCTTCGGTCGGCGCTCGATCCGATCGAGCATCTCGTCGAGGGTGGGTGTCGCTGCGATCATGGCGAGCTGCGCCGCGAGGAACTGCTGCAGCGACTGACCCGCATGCTCAGCTCGGCGGACGAGGGCCGCGTGGACCTCGTCCGGCACGTCACGCACCTGCACGTTCGGCATGCATGCATACTACATGCAGAACTCGTGGCACGACCGAGCCTGGGCGCACACGGGACCCGGACAGGCGATCACAGGTGTGTGTGTGTGTATAGTCAGGCGCATGCCACGGGTCCAGGTGTACCTTCCCGACGACCTCCACGAACAGCTCAAGCGTCGTGGGTTGCCGGCGTCAGAACTCCTCCAGATCGCGTTGCGCGCCGAGCTCGAACGCCAGGACGCCCTCGACGCCACGGCCGACTACCTCGACGAGCTGGCGACCGAGGTCGGCGAACCGACCGACCGCCAGCGGACCCATGCCGACGCCATCGCCCGCCGGATCCGCGAACGCGGGCTCGGTCAGGCCGGCTGACGTGCTCGTCCTCGACAGCGGTGGATTCTCGCGGCTCTCGTCACGGACGAGACCAGCGCTCGCGATGCTCCGGGCCCTTCACGCCAACGACCTCTGGCCACCCGTCGTTCCGACGATGGTGCTCGTCGAATCACTGCACCGCCACGCCGCCCGCGATGCGAACGCCAGCCGCTTCCTGAAGACCTGCATCATCGAAGCGAGCGTCCTGCCTGCCGTGGCCCGCCGGGCGGCCGAGCTGCGCCGTCGGGCGAGGGCGGGGTCGGCCGTCGACGCGCTCGTCGTCGCGCTCGCCGAACCCGGCGGCACGGTGCTCACCGGCGACCGGGCGGACCTCGAGATGCTCGCCGCCCATGCCGACGGCGTCGCCGTGGAGGTCGTCTGAACCCGACCGGGGGTCGACGTGCCCGGTGCACGCCACCTCGGTGGTGGATTCGAAGCACCGTGACCGTACGTTCACGCTCGTCGATCCGATACAGGACGCGGTAGCTCCCTCGTCGGGTCGAGTGTCTCCTCGAGGCTGTCGAGGTCGTCGGGACTGATCAAGACCGCGGCGGGCCGACCGTGGCGGGTGATGACGACACGCTCGTGCTCGCGGTCGAGACGGTCGACGAACTCGGACAACCGGTCCTTCACGTTCCGCAGCGAATCGGTCGTGATGGCCACGATTGTGCCACGCACGAGGATGGCCGGCAGCCGAAGAGCTCGCCGTCCACCTGGCGGACTCGAGCCTGATTCACGCCGGTGACCGTGGCCGTCCCCCGTTACTGTCGAACGGATGGATGGCTCTGGGGGGCGTTCGGACGCTCCGTCGGGGACGGTGACGTTCGTGTTCACCGATGTCGTGGGTTCGACGGCGTTGTGGGATTCGTTCCCTGACGCGATGGGCCGGGCGTTGGCTCGTCACGACGAGATCGTGCGGGAGGCGGTCGACGCGTTCGGCGGTCACGTGTTCTCGACGGCCGGCGATGGGTTCGGGGTGGTGTTCGGTCGGGCAGCCGACGCGGTGTCGGCGGCGTTGGCGACGCAACGGGCGTTGGCCGTCGAGGAGTGGCCCGATGGTGCGGTGTTGCGGGTGCGCGTCGGCATCCACACCGGTGACGCCGAGGAACGTGACGGCAACTACTTCGGGCCGCCCGTGAATCGGGCGGCCCGGATCATGGGCGCCGCCAACGGTGGCCAGATCCTGGTGTCGGATCTCACGGCAGGGTTGGTCGCCGCGATGTCGGGGGTGGAGCTGGTCGATCTCGGTTCGGTGGAGCTGAAAGGGGTGATCGAACCGGTGCGGGTGCATGGTGTCGGCGGCGACGGTCACGCGTGGATCGACGCGCCGTTGTCGACCGGTCGGGTGTCGCGCACGAACCTGCCCCGCTTGCCGACGGAGTCGGTCGGTGACCTCGCGGATCTGCAACGCCGCGTCGCCGATCTGGCTCGGGCGAGCGTGGTGACCCTGACGGGGTCGGGTGGAGTCGGCAAGACGCGCGCCGCGATCGAGATCGGATGGCTGGTGGTCGACGAGTTCGCCGACGGGGTGTGGTTCGTGGAGTTGGTGCCCGTGGCCGATCCGGCCCTGGCGGCCACGACGATCGCGAGCACGCTCGGGGCGGGTCTGCAGCCGGGCGCGACGACGGTCGAGTCGATCGTGGAGTGGTGTGTGGGTCGTCGGATGTTGTTGATCCTCGACAACTGCGAGCACGTGCTCGATGCGGTGACCGAGGTAGCCGAGGCGATCGTGGCGGGGTGCGCGACGGTGACGATCCTCGCCACGAGCCGCGAGCCGATCGGGGTGGCCGGGGAGACCGTGGTACGGATCGCGTCGCTCGAGCATCGGTACGCGACCGAGTTGTTCGTGATGCGAGCCCGGTCCGCCGATGCCGGCTTCGAACCGACCGACGCCGATGCCGAGGCGATCGCGGGGATCTGTCGGCGGCTCGATGGGATCCCGCTGGCGATCGAACTCGCCGCGTCGAGGATCCGTTCGTTGGGTCCCGCGGAGTTGATGGCGCGCCTCGACGACCGCTTCCGTCTGCTGCGTGGCGGTGGTCGCGGCGGACTGGAACGTCATCAGACGTTGCGGGCCACGGTGGCATGGTCGTATCAGATGCTGTCCGAGGATGCGCAGGTGTTGTTCGACCGGTTGTCGGTGTTCGCCGGCGGTTTCGACCTCGACGCCGCCGAAGCGATCGGCACCGGCGGCCACCTCGACGAGCTCGACATCGTCGATCTGCTCGGTGATCTCGTGGACAAGTCGATGGTGAACGCCGTACGCACCGAACGCGGCACCCGCTATCGGTTGCTCGAGACGTTGCGCCAGTACGGCGAGGAACGCCTCGACGATCGCGGTGGGACCGCCGCCGTTCGAGACGCCCACCTCCACCACTTCGTCGCCCTCGCCCGACACCTCCACCAGCAGTGGTGGAGCCCGGATCAGGCCGACGCCCGCGACCGGTTCGACGACGACTGGGAGAACCTCGGTGCCGCCCACACGTGGGCCATCACGACCGGCGAGATCGACCACGCCCACACCCTCGTCGGAGCGACCGGCGACGTCGCCGACGGGCGAGGGCGACACGAGCATCACGAGTGGTGCAGCCGCACCCTGGAACTGGCCGACACCACCGTCCGACACGACCCCCGGACCTTGTTCTGGCAGGGCTGGTGGGCCTTCGTCGACGGCGATGCCGATCGAGCGATCGCGCTCGGCGAACGCTGCGCCTCGATCGACACACCCGGCGCCGCCACCCTCGGTCGGGTCCTGTCGCTGTACGCCAACATGGCCGCAGGTCGCAGCGACATCGCCAAGGAGATCGCGAGCGACCTGCGTTCGGAGCTCCCCACCGTGGACGATCCCGTCGTCCGGTCCTACGCCGCGCTCGCCATCCAATCAGGGTTCGACCCTGTCACCATCGCGAGCGACGCCGACGCCGCCCTCGCAGCCGCACGCTCCATCGGCGCTCCGAAGACCGTCGCCGCAGCCCTCCGCAACGCTGCCCTTCGGTGGCACTTCACCGATCGACCGGACCTCGATCGGTTCTTCGCTGACCTCGACGAAGCGATCCGGCTCCACGAGTCGGTCGGCACCTCGCCGCACTCGGAATTGGCGGTGCTCGCCGGGGGTCGAACTCTCGCCGGTGACCCCGGCGCGCTCGACACGCTGAAACGGGCTCTCCAGCTGGCGTACGATCGGCGACACTGGGCCGTCCTGAACTTGGCGCTCGAAACAGCACCCACGTTGCTCACCCGACATGATCCCGTGGTCGCCGCCACCATCTACGGCTACCTCGAACGGTCACCACCGCCATGGGGCCCAGCGGGCGTCTCCCTCCGAGCCATCGCGGCCGAACACGTCGAGGCGATACCCGACAACGAAACCCATCGCGCACGAGGCGCCGCGACCGACCGACACGACATCGTCGACCTCACCCTCACGACCATCACCGAGAGCTGAGATCGAC
>SKSP01000388.1 GCA_007122945.1 Ilumatobacteraceae bacterium
GACGACATCGAGCGCTTCGACGCCGTCCGAGCACTGACCGAGGAGCTCGCGGCGCCGCTGTCGGCCGAGGACCAGACGGCCCAGTCGATGCCCGACGTCAGCCCGACGAAGTGGCACCGGGCCCACACGACGTGGTTCTTCGAGACGTTCGTGCTCGAGCGACACGAGCCCGGCTTCGCGCCCGTCGACCCGACCTACCGGATGTTGTTCAACAGCTACTACGAGACCGTCGGCGAGCAGTACCCGCGGCCCGAGCGTGGCGTGATCACCCGTCCGGGGATCGCCGACGTCGCCGCCTACCGTGCCGAGATCGACGAGCGGGTCCGGGCCCTCCTCGCCGCCGACGGCGTGCCCACCGAGGTCGCGGAACTGGTGCGGCTCGGTCTGCACCACGAGCAGCAGCACCAGGAACTGCTGCTGATGGACGTCAAGCACGTGCTCGCGCAGAACCCGCTCCGGCCCGTCTACCGCGATCAGCAGCCGTCGGGCACGAGCCGCCCGCCGTCCCCGGCCGGGTGGGTCGAGGTCCACGGCGGCCTCGTCGAGATCGGGCACGCCGGTGGCGACGGCGCGTTCGCGTTCGACAACGAGCAGCCCCGCCACCGGGTCCACCTCGAGCCGTACGGGCTCGCCGACCGGCTGGTGACGGCCGGCGAGTGGCAGGCGTTCATCGCCGACGGCGGCTACGCCCGGCCCGAGCTGTGGCTCTCCGACGGGTGGGCCGCGGTCTGCTCGCACGGCTGGGACGCACCGCTGTACTGGATCCGCGATCCCGACGGTGGCACGGGCGGCGACCCGTGTTGGCACGTCCACACCCTCGGCGGCACCCGTCCGGTCACGCCCGCCGAACCGGTCTGCCACGTCAGCTACTACGAGGCGGACGCGTACGCGCGGTGGGCCGGGGCCCGGCTGCCGACCGAGTGCGAGTGGGAGCACGCCGCCGGCTGCGCACCGACGGCGATCGACCGGACGATGGCGCTCGACGCGCTGCACCCGCAGGCGGTGGGCGACCACCCCGGCGGCGCGCTCGCGCAGCTCGCCGGCGAGTGCTGGCAGTGGACAGCGAGCGCGTACCTGCCGTATCCCGGGTTCGAGCCCGCCCCGGGCGCGGTCGGCGAGTACAACGGCAAGTTCATGTCCGGCCAGATGGTGCTGCGGGGCGGCTCGGCGCTGACCCCCGCCGGCCATGCCCGTCCGACCTACCGGAACTTCTTCCCGCCCGCCGCCCGTTGGCCGATGACCGGTGTCCGCCTCGCCGCCGACGCCCGGCCCCGGGCATGACGGATCCGGACGTGACGGTTCCGGACGTGACGGATCCGGACGTGACGGTTCCGGACGTGACGGATGCGGACGGCTCCGGTGTCGCCGTCCTCGTCGGGAGCAACCGGACCGGGTCGATCAACCGCACCCTCGCCGGCATGATCGCCGACGGCCTCGTCGGACGCGGCGTGGCGGCGACGGTCGTGGAGCTGGCGGACTTCGATCTCCCGCTGTTCGACGCCGACCTCCTCGCACGCGACGGACCGCCGCCCGCGGCGCGGGAACTGCACGACCTGATCGTCGCCGCCGACGGTCTCGTCATCGTGTCGCCCGAGTACAACGGCGCGATGACCCCGCTGCTCAAGAACTCGATCGACTGGGCGTCGCGGGTCGACATGGCGCTGCTGCTGGCCAAGCGGGTCGCGCTCGCCGCCGCCAGCCCCGGTCGGCGCGGCGCCGCGAACGCGCTGGACGTCACGTCACGGTGGTTGCCCTACGTCGGCGCCGACGTCCACCCCGAGACGTTCGGCCTCCCGAGCTTCCGGCACGTCGTGATCGACGGCGAGCTCACCGACGGCCACGGTGAGCGGCTCGACGCGTTCCTCGACGGCCTCGCCGACTGGTTCCGATCGCCCTCGGCGGCACCCCCCGACTGACCGCGATCGTGCCCGCGTCGACCCGGCCGCGGGGGTCTGCCGACGGGGCTACGGTGTCGCGATGACCGGATGGTCGCGATGACCGGGTCGTCGAGATGACCGGGAACGATCCGTCGGTGTCGCCGCTCGATTCGGCGGCGCTCGGCGCCTCCCTGTCGGGCCTCGTCGCGCCGTGCGGCGACGGGCGTCGCCCGGCCGAGCCGCCACCGGCCACCGGGACGCGCGTCGGTGTGACGCTCTCCGGGGGCGGGTTCCGCGCAACGTTCGCCGGCGTCGGCGTGATCCGCTACCTCGCCGACGCCGGCCTCCTCGGCGACCTCCGCTTCGCCTCGTCGGTCTCGGGCGGGTCGGTCGCCAACGGGATGCTGGCGATCCGGTGGCCCGAGCTGCGCGAGCGCGGTTTCACCGGGGCGGCGGTCGACGAACTGGTCCTCGCGCCGCTCGCCGACCGCGTGACCGCCGCGTCGCTGAAGTCCAAGCTGATCCGCAACGTGTGGCGCGCGGTCGGCCGTCGCACCCGGACCGACGTGCTCGCGTGGGCCTTCGACGACTGGTTCTTCCAGGGTCGCGAGCTGGCCGACCTCGACGACGGCTGTCGCTGGATCATCAACGCCGCCAACCTGTCGACCGGGGTCCGCTTCGCGTTCGAGCGCGACGTCGTGGGCGACTACGTGGTCGGGTTGGCACCCACCGAGGGCACCGGGATCCGCGTCGCCCGGGCGGTGGCCGCCTCGGCCGCCGTGCCCGGCGCGTTCGCGGTGATGAAGCTCGACGACGTCGAGTTCCCGTGCGGCGGCCGCGGTGCGCCCCACCTCCTCGACGGGGGTGCGTACGACAACACCGGGCTGGAGGCCATCGACAGCGACCGGTACCGCGACGTGTTCACCGTCGCGCTCAACGCTGGCGGCGTGTTCGTCACCGGCGGCTACGGCAAGGTCCCGCTCGTGCGCGACCTGGCCCGCGCCAACTCGTTGCTCTACCGCCAGAGCACGACGCTGCGAACCCGGTGGATGATCGACCGCTTCCAGGCGTGGGAGCGGACCCCCGCCGGTGCGTCGCCGCCGCCCCGGGCCCGCGGCGGCGTGCTGTTCGGCCTCGCCTCGACCATCGAGCCCGGCGGGCGTGCCACCCCCGAGTTCACCGCCTTCACGCAGCGGTTCCCCGAGCACCGCAGCCATCCGCGCGGCGGCGACGACGAACGCGACCTCGCCTTCGTCCCGACGGTGTTCGACCGTCTCGATCCCGGTCTCGTCGCCGCCCTCGTGTACCGGGGCTGGTGGCTGACCGGCGCGACGATCGCCCAGTACCACCCGACGCGAGCGCCCGCCGCCGACCAGCTCACGCCGCCGGAGGTGTGATGCTGCTCCGATCCCCCGCTCCGGGCGACCAGCCCTTCCGTGCACTGCTCGACGGCGCCGGGAGCGACGACGAGCGACCGTGGTGGATGCCGTCGCTCGTGCTGCTCACCGGGGTCCGCGACGACGTGGGTGTCGAGGCGCGCCGGATCCTCGCCGACTGGACCTCCCGTCGTCACGACGCCTTCTACACGGTCGTCCAGGAGGAGACCGACGACCACCTCAGCCTGACGGCGTCGGGTTGGCCGCTCGTCGACGGGCGCGGCCGGCTCCGGTTCGCCGTCACCGACGACCCCGTCGAGCTCCACGCCGAGCGCGACGAGTTGCAGACCGTCGTCGACGCGCACCGTGAGCGGTGGCGTCGCCTCGGCCTGGTCGGGCCCGAACAGGCCACCGCCCCGATCCGGCTGGGCGACACGTTCGCGATGCACGTCGAGCGACCCGACGGTCGGCCCGTGCGGCTGCGCGAGCACCCCCTGCGCCGGTCGGCCTCGCCCGCCGAGCTCCACCTCGTGCCGGAGCGCGCCGATCGGGCCGACGGCCGAACGACCGACGCGACGGGTGCGGCGGATGCGATGGACGCGCCGCCCGCGATGGCGGTGTTCGAGGAGCGCCACGCGGGTGGCCGCCGTCGACGGCGCCGGCTCGCGCGCACCGCTGGCCTCGTGATCGACATCACGTGGGACGCCCGCCAGGCCGGCAAGGTCGCCCAGCTCGCCGCGTTCGCCGGCGTGCTCACCCCCGAGACCCCCGAGACACCCGGGACACCCGGGACACCCGGGACACCCGGAGCAGCCGGAGCAGCCGGATCGCCGGCTACGACGACGAACGACGACGAGCTGATCGCCGAGGGTCTCGACCGGCAGCTGCGTGCCTATCTCGCCGGGCTCGGCCCCGACGAGGCCGTGGCCCTCGACGACGACACCGACCACACGACCGGCGACACGACCGGCCACGCGAACGGGCGCTGAGGCAGGACCGCCGTGGAGCTCGCGCCGCACGACGCCGCCGTCTACGAGGAGCACGACTTCCTCGGCTCGGTCGAGCCGACCGACCTGGTGTACCTCGCCCTCAACGTGGGCAACGCCGACACCCAGCTCCTCGTGCTCCCCGAGGAGGCACTGCCGAACGGTGAGGTGACCCGCCACCTGGTGGTGGTCGACGTCGGCCGCGTCGGGCCGGTCACCCGTACCGACGGTCACACCGTCGGCAAGCTGCCCCAGCTCATCGAGGACCTCTCCGACCCCGACGTCGGGACGCCGCTGCTCAACGAGCACTCACGCATCCGGTTGCTGGTCGCCACCCACCCTCACGACGACCACGTGGCCGGGATCCCGAACCTGCTCGGCCTCCTCGGTCATCTCGTCGACAACGTGTGGGACTGCGGCTACTTCTACCGGACCGCGGCGTGGCACGAGATGATGGCCTGGCTCGAGGACCACCCCCACGTCGACCGGCAGCACCCCACGTCGGGTAACCGCCTCCACATCGGTCGGACCGCGATCACCGCGATCTCCCCGTCGGTCGCGCTCCGCAACAACTTCGACACGCGCGGCGTGTACATCAACAACGCGTCGATCGCCGTGCTCGTCGAGTTCCCGACCGCCGAGGTCTTCACGGGCGACCCCAGCACCTTCGCCGGCCGCCAGCAGCTCCCGTTGCGCCGCCGTTCGCTCCTGCTCGGCGCGGACGCCCAGACGGTGTCGTGGGCCCACGTCGAGGTCGACTTCCCCAACCAGCGCGCCGAGCGGACCGACGAGCAGCGCCGGCTCGGTCTCGGCAGCGCCCGCGAACCGCTCGCCGCTGACCTGTTCAAGGTGCCCCACCACTGTTCGAAGAACGGCCTCAATCTCGAGCTGGTCGGCCGGATCAACCCGACCGTCAGCGTGATCTCGTCGTCCGCCACGACCACGTCGCACGCGTTCCCCCACGAGGTGGCGATCGAGCAGTTGCGCGAGGCGCTGCAGCCCATCGCCGGCAGCGGCGGCGCTCGCGCCCGCAAGGCCGACACCGGGCTCGGCCTCTACTGCACCGCGGACCGCGTGCGGACCGGTGGCAGCGACGGAGAATCGACCGAGGCGCTCGGGTCGATCGCGGCGGTGATCCCCCAGCGCGGGCACGGTCTCGTCGTCCAACGCCTCGGCGACGAGCCGCACGAGCGGGTCGCCCCGGCAGCGCTGGCGCGCAGCCGGCGGGTGAAGCGCGTGCCCACCCGCACCGACCGCCGCGCGTCGTGACCCGACCCCGGGGTCGCCTCGGTGGGTCCGCGCTCCGGACCGTGTCGTCCGGGCGACGTCAGCGCCACTTGATCGAGCAGCCGACGCTCGGGCGGTGCGGCGGCGGCACCGGATCGCCTGCCAGCACGTGCTCGATCGCCGCCCGCAACGACACCCCGGTGGCCGGCTGGCCGCCGTTCGGGCGGGTCGGGTCGAACTCGCCCCGGTAGGCGAGCCGGCGATCGGCGTCGTACAGGAACAGGTCGGGGGTGCACACCGCGCCGTAGGCCCGGGCGACCTCCTGGGTGTCGTCGTACAGGTACGGGAACGTGAACCCGGCCCGTGCGGCCTGCTCGGCGAGGCGGGGCACGTCGTCGTCGGGGTAGTCGGCGACGTCGTTGGCGGAGATGCCGACCGTGGCGAGGCCGTCGTACTCGGCGGCGACCCGGCCGAGCTCACCCTCGATGTGCTTCACGTAGGGGCAGTGGTTGCAGATGAACGCGACGAGCAACGCCGGTGCCCCGGCGAGGTCGGCGAGCGACACCACGGTGCCGGACGTGGACGGGAGCGAGAAGTCGGGGGCGGGCGTCCCGAGCTCGACGATCGGTGATTCGGCGGCCATGGTGGATCCTCCGTGGTCGGTTCGTGCGACCCCGTCGACGCTAGGCCACCCCCGACGCCGGTGCGACTCGGTAGGGTCGCCGGGGATGGGGGGTCGAGCACGGATCGTGGGGGCCGGGCGCGCCGGCACGTCGTTCGAGCGGGCGCTGACGACGGCGGGATGGGAGGTCGCCCCGCTCGTGCGGCGCGGCGAACCGCTCGCCGGGGCCGCCCGCGACGTCGACGTGGTGATCATCGCGACGAGCGACGGCTCGATCGCCGAGGTCGCGGCGGCGATCGATCCGGCGCCCGGCGCGGTGCTCCACCTGTCGGGCGCGCTCGGGCCGGGTCCGGTGGCGACGCATCCTCGCCACGGTGTCCTCCACCCCCTCGTCGCGCTGCCCGATGCCGAGCGTGGCGCCGATCGGCTCGTGGGTGCCTGGTTCGGTCTGGCCCAGGGTGGCGACCACGTCGCCGAGCGGATCGTCGCCGACCTGGGTGGCACCGCCGTCCGGATCGCGGACTCGGACTGGTCCCGCTACCACGCCGCCGCGGTCATCGCCGCCAACCATCTCGTCGCGCTGCTCGGCCAGGCCGAACGGGTCGGTGCGAGCGTCGGGCTCCCGCTCGCCGCGCTGATGGGCCTCGCCGAGGGCAGCCTGCGCGACGTCGCCGACCTCGGCCCGGCCGCTGCGCTCACGGGCCCGGTCCGGCGCGGCGACCTCGCCACCGTGCAGCGCCACCTCGACGGTCTCCCCCACGACGAGCGCGACGCCTACCGTGCGATGGCCGAACAGGCCGCCCGGCTCCTCCCCGACCCACCGTCCCCCGAACCACCGTCCGACGAACCACCCTCCCCCGAACCACCCTCCCC
>SKSP01000144.1 GCA_007122945.1 Ilumatobacteraceae bacterium
GCCATCGCCTTGGCGCCGGCCGACCCGAGCCTGACCGCGTCGCAACCGAGCTCGTGGGCGACGATCACCGCGGCGTGCGGCGCCCGGCTGCGCGAGGTGATCAGTCGGGGTCGCTCGCGGTCGACCTCGGGCATCGGCGGCGGGGGGTCGGTGGCGAGCACCATCCCCATCGCCGGCAGACTGACCGCGGCGGTCACGAAGTGATCTCGCTCCCAGAGCGCGACGTGCACGGCCCAGTCGTGGCGTCCGGGTTCGCCGTACTCGCGGGTGCCGTCGAGGGGGTCGACGATCCACACCCGGCCACCGGAGAAGCGCCGCGGGTCCTCGAGCCCCTCCTCCGACAGCAACGCGTCGTCGGGACGTGATCGCCGGAGCTCGTCCTCGATGAAGCGCTGGCTGGCGGCGTCACCCCCGTCCATCACCTGCCACGAGTGGGCGCCCGACCCACGCAGGCGCTCGCGCAGCTCGACGAGCCCGTGGCCGGCCTGCACGGCGAGCCGGACGGCCAGCTCGGCGTCGGTCTCCGACGTCTCGGCTGGGCGCGGTTCGGACGCGGTGGTCACCCGTTCAGCTCGCCAGCCGCTTGTACTTGATGCGGTGCGGTTGGTCGGCCGCCGCACCGAACTCCTTGCGGCGCCAGTCCTCGTACTCGGTGAAGTTCCCCTCGAACCAGCGCACCTGGCTGTCGCCCTCGAACGCCAGCACGTGGGTGGCGATCCGGTCGAGGAACCAGCGGTCGTGGCTGATCACGACGGCGCAGCCGGGGAACGACTCGAGGCCGGCTTCGAGGGCCCGCAGGGTGTCGACGTCGAGGTCGTTGGTCGGCTCGTCGAGCAGCAGCACGTTGCCGCCCGACTTCAGCAGCTTGGCCAGGTGCACGCGGTTGCGCTCACCGCCCGAGAGGTCGCCGACGCGCTTCTGCTGGTCGGCGCCCTTGAAGTTGAAGCTGGCGACGTACGCCCGGCCGTGGATCTCGCGGCTGCCGACCTTCAGGTGGTCGACGCCCCCGGTGATCTCCTCGTAGACGGTCGCGTCGGCCTCGAGGTCGTCCCGCGACTGGTCGACGTAGCTCAGCTCGACCGTGTCGCCGATCGTGATCGTCCCGGCGTCCGGCGGTTCCTGGCCGGTGATCATCCGGAACAGCGTCGTCTTGCCGGCGCCGTTCGGGCCGATGATGCCCACGATGCCCGCGGGCGGCAGGGTGAACGAGAGATCGTCGATGAGGAGCCGATCGCCGAAGCCCTTCTGCAGGTTCGACACCTCGATGACGGTGTCGCCGAGCCGCGGACCGGGCGGAATCGCGATCTCGAGCTTGCTGTCGAGGTCGTTCGCCGCCTGCGCCTCGGCGTGCAGCTTCTCGTACGCGGCGAGGCGGGCCTTGCCCTTCGCCTGGCGGGCCTTCGGTGCCATCTTGACCCACTCGAGCTCGCGCTGCAGGGTGCGCTTGCGCGCCTCGTTCGACTTCTCCTCACGGGCGAGGCGCTCCTGCTTCTGCTCGAGCCAGCTGGTGTAGTTGCCCTCGAACGGGATCCCGCGGCCACGGTCCAGCTCGAGGATCCAGCGGGCGACGTTGTCGAGGAAGTAGCGGTCGTGGGTGATCGCCACCACGGTGCCGTGGTACTCCTGCAGGAACCGCTCCAGCCAGAGAACGGACTCGGCGTCGAGGTGGTTGGTCGGCTCGTCGAGCAGCAACAGGTCGGGGCGGCTGAGCAACAGCCGGCACAACGCGACGCGTCGCTTCTCGCCGCCCGACAGTGTGTCCACGGCGGCGTCGTCGGGCGGGCACCGGAGCGCGTCCATCGCGATGTCGACGTTGCGTTCGAGGCTCCAGGCGTCGGTGGCGGCGATCTTGTCCTCGAGCTCGGCCTGCAGCTTGCCGATCTTGTCGTAGTCGGCGTCGGGGTCGGCCCACATCGCCATGACCTCGTTGTAGCGGTCGATCAGGCCCTGCACCTCGGCCACGCCGTCCATCACGTTGCCCTTGACGTCCTTGGCCGGGTCGAGCTCGGGCTCCTGGGCGAGATAGCCGACGGAGTGCCCGGGCGTCAGCCGGGCCTCGCCGCTGAAGCCGTCGTCGAGGCCCGCCATGATCTTCAGCAAGCTCGACTTGCCGGACCCGTTCGGGCCGATCACGCCGATCTTGGCCCCCGGGTAGAACGACAGCGAGATGTTCTCGAGCACCGTCCGATCGGGCGGGTAGTGCCGGGCGAGCTTGTAGCAGGTGAAGATGAACTCGTGAGCCATGAGGCCTCCGAGGTTACCGATGTGGCCGCCGAGGCGTCCGAGGCGTGCGGGGTGGCCGACCTGGACGACACCGAACGACGGTGCGTCCGGCGCGTGCAGTGGGCGGACGGTCGCCCGCGTGCCCGCCCTGCACCGCCCCGAATCCGGCGCCGTTTCGCGACGCGGATAGGGTCGTCGTGTGCTCGTTCGGCTCTTGGGCCCGATCGAGCTGACCAGCGCAGGCCGGCCGGTGCGATTGGGGGGTGCGAAGCAGAGGTCCGCGCTCGCCGTGCTGGCCGTGGCGGGCGGCCGCACGGTGAGCGTCGACGAGCTGGTCGATGCCCTGTGGGGCGACACACCGCCCCCGACGGCCACGAAGACCGTGCAGACCTACGTGTCGCGACTGCGTGCGCTGGTGGGAGAGCGGCTGGTCTCGAACTCGAGTGGATACACGCTCGACATCGACGTCGATGTCGCGGCGGTCCAGCAGTTGGTGGCGGAGGCACGTGCCTGCGCCGCGCACGGCGAGACGGATCGGGCGGTCGCGCTGTTCGGTGAGGCGTTGGCCTGGTGGGTCGGCGACGCGCTGGGGGGAACCACCGAGACGGCGCGGATGGCGGGCGAGCGGGCGCGGCTCGACGAGCTGCGGCGCTTCGTCGAGGACGAACGTGCCGAAGCGCTGCTGGCACGCGGTGACGCCGCCTCCGTGGTCAGTGATCTGGAAGCCTCGGTCGCCGCCGAGCCCTTGCGCGAACGACGGTGGGGGTTGTTGATGGTCGCGCTCTACCGATCGGGCCGGCAGTCGGAGGCCCTGCGCGCGTTCCAGCGGCTGCGGTCGACGTTGGCGGGGGAGCTGGGGATCGACCCGTCTTCTGAGCTCGTCGATCTCGAACGGCAGATCCTCGAACGCGACCCCCGACTGGATCTCCGCCTCGATGGCCCGGGTGCGAAGCGCGTCGAGGAGCCGGTAAGCGGCCACCCGCCACGGCAACTCCCCTCGGGAGTGGTCTCGTTCGTCCTGACCGACGTGGTGGGCTCGACCCAGCTGTGGGAGCGCGACCCGCGCGGGATGGACGATGCCCTCCGACGCCACGACACGATCATCGCGGCGACCGTGAACGGGCACGGCGGCGTTCTGCTGAAGTCCAAGGGCGAGGGCGACGCCACGTTCTCGGTGTTCGCCCGAGCCACGGACGCGGCGCTGGCCGCAGCGTCGAGCAGACGCGCGTTCGCCATCGAAGAGTGGCCGGAAGGGATCGCCCTCGGCGTCCGCTTCGCCGTGGCCACCGGTGAGGCGATCGAGCGGGACGGCGACTACTTCGGCCCGACCGTCAACCGCGCAGCACGCCTGCGCTCACTCGCGGTCGGCGGTGAGGTGTTGATGTCGCAGTCGACCGTCGACGTGCTCGTCGACACCATGTCCGATGGCCTCCGTCTGCTCGATCGTGGCGAACTCGTGCTGCGCGGCCTCGGACGTCCCGAGCACGTCTGGGAGCTGATCGACGATCAGGACGAGGATGGCGGACCCGATGGTGGTGCGACGAGCGCGCCGCGGAGCAATGCCGGCCCGGTGCGAACCCCGCTGCCCAGGCTGCTCGAAGGCGCGGCGAGAGCGCCGATCCTCGGGCGTGACCGCGAGTTGGCAGAGCTCTCCGGGCTGCGCGGCGGTCGTGGTCGACGGGTGGCCTGGGTGCGCGGCGAGCCCGGGATCGGCAAGACACGGCTCGTCGCCGAGGTAGCACGTGCTGCTCACGAGTCCGGCGATGTCGTGTTGTATGGCCGGTGCGACGAGACCCTCGGCGCGCCGTTCCAGCCCTTCGTGGAGGCGCTGCGCCACTGGGTCGCCCACGCGGCCCCGGCCAGGCTCGCCGATGCGACGCAGTACGGGCGGAGCCACCTGGCACGGCTGCTGCCGGAACTGGCTGACGGCACGGTCACGTCCGTCGACGCTGATCAGTACGCCGTGTTCGACGCCGTCGATGCGCTCGTGTCGTCGATCGCCGACTCGGGGCGGCTCGTCTTCGTGCTTGACGACCTGCACTGGGCCGACCGGTCGTCGCTGCTGCTCCTGCGCCACCTGATGAGGTCGATCCGCTCCGGCGACATCGTGGTGCTCGCGGTGTATCGCGACACCGATCTCGACCGCACCCATCCGCTCGCCGAACTGATCGCCGACCTGCGACGCGAGGTCGCTGATGTGCGCGTGACCGTCCGCGGCCTGGCCCCCGACGCCACTGCGGAGTTGCTCGTGGCGATCGGAGTGGATCTCGACGGGGACCACCTCGAGGCTGCCGTGGCCGAGACGGAGGGCAATCCGTTCTTCGCCACCGAGATCGCTCGCCACCTGATCGACAGCGTCGAACCGAGTGGCACGTCCCATGGGCTTCCCGAGGGGATCCGCGAGGCGGTCGGTCGGCGCCTGTCGCGCCTCTCGTCGGCGACCGACGAGGTGCTGCACGTCGCCGCAGTGGTCGGTCGGGAAGTTGGCCCCGAGGTCCTCGCGGCGATCAGTAGGCGGTCGCTCGATGAGGTGATCGACGCCCTCGAGGAGGCGACCGCCGCCCATGTGCTCGAGGAGTCCACCGACAGGTTCGGCCACTACCGGTTCGTCCACGCGCTCGTGCGTCAGACCCTGATGGAGGAGCTGTCCTCCACGCGCCGGGTCCGTCTGCACTGGGCGGCCGGGGAGGTGCTCTGCACGCTGCGGCCCGGCGACGTGGCAGCGATCGCCGGTCATCTCGCCGAGGGCGTCCTGGCCGGTGATGCCGCGATCGCCGCCGCCGCCAGCCGGTCCGCGGCGGCCGCCGCTGCGGCCGCGACCGCCTGGGACGAGGCCGCCGCACACGATGAGCAGGTGATCCGACTGCTCGACACAGCCGGGCTCGACGAGCCGCGGCTGCGGTACGACGCGCTCTTGGGCTTCAACGAGGCGCGACGGATGCTCGGCGAGTTCCAGGTTCCACGTCGCGCAGCCCGCGCGGCCGCCGAGGTGGCACGGAGCCAGGGTTGGTCGACGGAGCTGGCCCACGCAGCCTTCGAGGCAGCGAAGATGGAGACGATGGGCCTGCGCCCCGGGAGTCGCCAGCTCGTGGACGACGCACTCACTGCGCTCGGCACAGGCGAGTCCGTCGAGCGGATCCGCCTCGAAGCGGTTCAGCTGGCCAGTGAGGCGTCGGCATCCACGGTGGACGTCGAGCGGTGGCGCACGACGTGTGAGCGTGCCCGCGCCCTCGTCGCGAGAGCCGACGCGTTCGGTGATCCCGAGGCTCGGTTCCACGCACGCACCCCGCTCGGCTGGGCGCTGAGCAGTCGAGCGGGCACCGAGGAGCGGGCATCCACCGTGGCCGTCCAGCGTGAGCTCATCGACGCCGAGACGCACCACGCGCGACTTCATCTGTGGCGACGATTCAGAGTGGCGATCGAGGTCGGCGGGCTGGCGCGAGAGACTGGCGACGCGGTGAAGCTCCGGGAGGCGATGCAGCGCCACGATGACATCCTCGATCGGCTCCCCTCTGCGTGGGCCGAGCGCAGCCGATGGTGGTGGGAGATGACGGATGCCCTGGCATCGGGCCGGTTCGACATCTTCGACCTGATCGTGAACGACTTCGGCATCGACGCCGATGATCGCGGATACGCGATCGTCCGCTGGGAGCTGGTCACGCGCCGCTCCTACCTCGGCGGCGATGTCGACGCCGCAACCGCAGCAACGGCCGCAGTCGTCGATGCCGGGACGCCGTTCAGCGAGATGGCGCACCAGCTCGCGGCGTTCGCCGCAGCGGCCGGCGACGTGGCGTTGGCCCGGTCCTCGTCAGCCGCCGCGTGGGAGCGCGGGCTCACCTACAGCTACGGGCGTCCGCGAGCGCTGTCGTGCGCTGCCGAGGCGGCCGTTCGGCTGGGCGACCGCGCCCGTGCCGCCGAGCTCGAACCGCACCTCAGGCCATACGACGGCACCGTGCTCGCCCCGTACGGCGGACACATGATCGATCAATCGGCAGCAACCGCTCTCGGGCAGGTCGAGATGGTGATCGGCCGGTTCGACGAGGCGGTCGAGCACTTCCGCGCCGGCCTGGAGATCGAGCAGCGGATGGGGTGGGATGCGCTGGCCGCCAGGACGCGCGTGTGGTGGGCGCGCGCCCTGCTGATGCGTGGCGGCGCCGACGACCGCACGAGCGCTGATCGGCTCCTCGTCGAGGCCGAATCGACCGGCCGGAGACTGGGCGTCGGATTAGTGTGCAACGATGTCGCCTGGATCCGTGCCACCCTCACGTGAGCACGCTCAGTGGGCCTGTCGGTGAAGCGTGCGCCGATCGCGGTCGCTGCCGCTCGTCGCAGCGACCGTCTGATGCGTCCGACCCTGGCGACGGTTGGGGATCAGATCCAGGGTTGGTGGTCGCCCTCGCGGGTCAGTGTCCGCCCGGGCGGCAGTTCGACCTCGGCGTCGTCGCGGCACTGGATGCGCATCGGTGCGGTGTTGTCGGGGTGGGCGGTGACGAACACGCGATGTCGCTCGGCGCGCACGGTCGCCCGCTGCTCCCGCAACGTCACCTCGAACTCGAGCGCGTCCCACTGCTCGGGGAGGCGCGGGTCGAGGACCAGCACGCCTTCCAGCGCGTCGAGTCCGCCGAACCCGAACACGGCCGCCTGGTAGGCGCCACCGCACGCCGCGGTGTGGATGCCGCCGATGAACGTGCCGCCGACGACCGCCTTCGACGTCGACAGCAGGTCGATCGTGGCGGTCTGCCAGAAGTACCGGTACGCCTCGTCGAGCAGGCCGAGTCGGGTCGCCACGAGCGCGTGGACCGAGTGGCTGAGCGACGAGCCGTGGGCACAGCGCGGCTCGTAGTACGCGTAGTTGGCGCCCTGCACCTCGAGCGGGAACGTGTGGTCGAGGTGGAACAGCTGCACCACGGCCGGCTGCTTGCTCACCTGGGTGAACACGGCGACGCCGTTCGGCCAGCCCCAGTACTCGCCCGGGTCGGCGAGTCGGTCGACGAGATCCTCCGGCCAGCACTCCTCGAGCTGGAAGAACCCGTCGAACTGCTCGATCACGTGGCTCTGCGGCTCGGGCTGCGGGAGGTGGAGCCCGTCGCGGACCCGCCGCCACGCGTCGACGTCGTCCTCGGTGAGTCCGAGTCGTTCGAACAGGTCGGCGAGCCCCTCGGGGTCGCGCCGGCCGAACAGCGCGACGCAGTCGAGCGCGTTCGACAGCGCCATGTGCACGACGTGGTTGGTGTAGGCGTCGTTGTGGACGTTCTCGTGCCATTCGTCCGGGCCGAGCAACTGGCGGCACTCGTAGCGGTCGCGGTGCTCGTTGTACAGCACGAACGAGTGCAGGAAACGGGCGACCTCGAACAGGATCTCGGCGCCGTGCTCGGCCATGAACTCCCAGTCCGCGGTGAGCTTCCAGAACCGCCAGACGGTGTAGCTGATGTCGGGGCTGACGTGGATCTGCCAGTCGTTGAAGTGGTTGCGGATCGGACGGCCCGTGAGCACGTCGACGAAGAAGAAGTCCGGGCACAGCTCGTCGCCGGTGTCGCCGCTGATCCAGGCGTAGAACGCGCCCGTGTAGCCGAGCCGGGCCGCCTTGCGCCGGGCGCCGTCGAGTGTGCGCCAGCGATAGACGAGCAGGTTGCGGGCGATCTCCGGCGCGGTGAACAGGAACGCCGGGAGGTTGAAGATCTCCTGGTCCCAGAACGCTGCACCCTGGTACGCCTGGCACGACAAGCCGCGGGCACCGATCGGCAGACGGTCGCTGTGGGCAGGGGTCGCGATCCGGTTGTGGTAGAGGCAGAACCGCAGGGCGGCCTGCGCCCGGAGATCTCCCTCGATGCGGACGTCGCTGTGCGACCAGAACCGCTCCCACGCGGTCGCCGAGGTGGTCAACTCGCCATCGAACCCGTGTGCGCCGACGCGCCGGGCGGTGGCGACGGCCCGCTGGACGGGGTCGTCGCCGTCGTTCGACGAGGTCACACCGCACCCGGTCGTGATCGTCGTCGTGTTGCCGGGCGCCACCCGGGTCGTCCAACGTCGCACGATTCGGTGCTCGGGCGGTGACTGCTCGACGGTGCCCGGTCCCAGATCGTTCCCGTCGAGGGCGACCTCGGTCCGGCTCCCGACCACGAGTGAGATGCCGCGTTCGACGGTGATCGCTTCTTGCACGAGGACGTCGTCCTCGTCGTCCCCAGCGCCGTGGGATCCGACGATCGTGTTCTGCTGGGCGGCGAAGTGGTTCCCGTTCAGGCTCCAGACCTGGCCGTCGATGCCGGCCGCGACGTCGAGGATGCCGTCGTCGAGCGCCGTCACGCTGATCTCCTGGGCGAGCAGGTGCAGGTGATCGAGGCTGGCGAAGCGGCGCATGGTGACCTCCACGGCCGCTCCCTCGACGGTCGTCCAGGTCGAGCGGTGGGTCTGGAGTCCCCGCCGCAGATCGAGCGTGACCTCGGCGTCGCGCGTGTTGGAGTGCTCGAGTCGGCGGCCATCGAGCGTCAGCTCGACGAGGAGACCGTTCGGTGCGTTGCAGAGCTCCCGCCACCGGCCGTCGGCCATGTCGTAGGTGTCCGAGACGGTGCAGCCGACGAAGTCGTCGGCCGTCTGGTCGGGTCGGGTCATCCGGTAGCCGAGGTACCCGTTGCCAGCGAGGAAGTTGGCGCCGATGGTGACCGCTCGATCGGGGACCAGCCGGTCCTCGATGATCTCCCACCCGGTGTCGGTGCGGATCTCGTCGCTGAGTCGCGTCATGTGGCTTCGTGCTCCATCGCGTTTCGACGCTACCGGACCCATGGGAACCGGACTCGTGGGACCTCCTACCCTGGACCACGAGGTGTAGCCGGGGGACACTGTGGGAATGGTCAACGACATGGAACCCAACCAGACGAGCGAAGCTGGGAGCGGCTCCGCCGTCGGACCCGCGCTCGCACCGCTGCCCGACACCGCCCACCTCGTCGAGCCGTTCGCCGCGTTCGCCGACGAAGCGCCCGATCGGCCGATCTTCGCGGTGCGCGACGGCGACGGGTTCGCCGACGTCACCGCTTCGGACTTCTTCGCGCGCGTCCGCCGCGTCGCGCGTGGCCTGATCGCCGCCGGCGTGCAGCCCGGGGACCGGGTCGCCCTGATGGCCGGCACCCGGCTCGAGTGGGTCCTGTTCGACGTGGCGATCCTCGCGGCGGGGGGCGTCACGGTCCCGATCTACGACACCTCCTCGGCCGAGCAGATCCAGTGGATCGTCAGCGACAGCGGCGCCGTGCTGTTGGTGGTCGAGAACGAGCAGATGGCCGCCGAGGCGCGCTCGGTGGCTGCCGACATGCCCGACTGCCGAGAGGTCCTCGTGATCGACGACGACGCGGTCGGTGAGCTCGAGCGTCGTGCCGCCGACGTGGCCGACGCCGCGGTCGACGAGCGCGTCGCCGCGATCCGTTCCGACGACCTCGCCACGGTCATCTACACCTCGGGCACCACCGGACGGCCGAAGGGGTGCGTGCTCACCCACCGCAACCTGCGGATCAACGTGGCCCAGAGTGGGGTGGCGGTCGGGCCCGCGTTGCAGCCCGACGAGTCCGGGATGCTGTTCCTCCCGCTGGCACACGTCCTCACGAAGGGCTACGTGCTGTTCGCGGTCGAGCGCAAGATGCGGTGCGCCTTCGCCACCGACGTCACCCATCTCGCCGAGGAGTTCCCGCTCGCCCGCCCGACGATCATCGCGGCCGTGCCGCGCATCTTCGAGAAGGTGTTCGAGGGCGCCCGGCGCAAGGCGGTCGACGATGGCAAGGGCAAGATCTTCGACCGTGCGGCCGACATCGCCACCGAGTGGTCGCGCCAGCGCACGGCCGGTTCGGTGTCGCCGAAGCTGAAGCTCCAGCACTGGTTGTTCGACAAGCTCGTGTACCGCAAGATCCGCTCCGCGTTCGGTGGCGAGCTGCGGTTCGCGTTCAGCGGCGGCGGCCCGCTCGGCGAGCGGCTGACGCACTTCTTCGCCGGGATCGGTCTCGACGTCTACGAGGGGTACGGCCTCACCGAGACGAGCCCCACCTTGACGATCAACGCGCCCGGCGCGTGGAAGCCCGGAACGGTCGGACGACCGGTCGCCGGGACGGAGATCCGCATCGCCGAGGACGGTGAGATCCTCGCGCGCGGGCCGCAGGTGTTCAGCGGCTACTGGAACAACGACGCGGCGACCACCGAGACGTTCGTCGACGGGTGGTTCCGTACCGGCGACGTGGGCGAGCTCGACACCGAGGGGTATCTCCGCATCACCGGGCGCAAGAAGGAGCTGATCGTCACCGCGGCGGGCAAGAACGTGGCCCCGGCGCCGCTCGAGGACCGCTTGCGGGCCGACCCGCTCGTCAGCCAGGCGATCGTCATCGGCGAGGGGCGCCCGTTCGTCTCGGCACTGATCACACTCGACGAGGTCGCGCTCGACCGTTGGCGCGAGGAGCACGGCCGCGGCGACGCGTCGCTGGCCGAGCTCGTCGACGATGCCGATCTGCGAGCCGACGTCCAGCGCGCCGTCGACGCCGCCAACGGCTCGGTGTCGCGAGCGGAGTCGATCCGCGAGTTCGTCATCTTGCCGACCGACCTCAGCATCGAGGCCGACGAACTGACGCCGACGTTGAAGGTGCGGCGCGGGGTCGTCGAGAAGTCGTACGCCTCGGCGATCGACTCGATCTACACCCGCTGATCACCGACGTTCACCGACGTTCACCGACGTTCACCGACGTTCACCCCGACGACGGGTCGATCTGCGAGCATCGGGGGCGTGGCACCGCCCCCCGAACCCCGCGAGCACGTGCTCGCTGACGGCACCCGGATCGTGGTCCGCGCGCTCCTGCCCGAGGATCGCGACGAGCTCCGGGAACGGTACGTCGAGCTGTCGCCGCGGTCGCGACGGCTGCGGTTCGTCTCCGCGCCCGTCCAGCTGTCCGAGCGACTCCTCGACCACCTCCTCGACGTCGACTTCGATGCCCGTTACGCGATCGTCGCGAGGCTCGCCGACGAACCCGGCACGCCGGGTGTCGGAATCGCCCGGTACGCCCGCCGCGCCGACGACCCGTCGATCGCCGAGGCCGCGGTGACGGTGCTCGACGGGTACCAGGGGCGCGGCATCGGGACGATCCTGCTGACCCGCCTCGTCGAGGCCGCCCGGACGGCCGGGATCACCACGTTCGTGGCGGACGTGATGTGGGAGAACCACGATCTGCTCGGTGCGCTCCGGAACGTCGGAGCGACGGTGGTCCCCGAGGAGCCCGGGATCGCCGCCGTGCGGGTCGACCTCCCGCCGACCGTCGAGGGCCTGCGCGAGTCACCGCTCTACGAGGTCATGCGCACCGTCGTCGCCACGTAACCCCCAGTTCCGTCCGCGCCGATCGGCCGATTCCGGTCGGTTCACGCGGACGGTTCGGTGCCGAACCCCCGGTTCCGTCCGCGCCGATCGGCCGATTCCGGTCGGTTCACGCGGACGGTTCGGTGCCGCGGACGCTGGTGCGGTACATCTCGCGGCGAACACCCTGGTAGTCGTTGAGGGCGTTGTGCTGGGTGCAGCGGTTGTCCCAGATGGCGAGCGTGTGGCGTGCCCACCGCAGGCGGCAGGTCAGGTTCTCGTTCACCGCGTGACGGTAGAGGTACTGCAGCAGCGGTTGGCTCTCGGTGGCGGACCAGCCCTCGAACCGGGTCGTGTACACGGGGTTCACGTAGAGCGCCTCGCGACCGGTCTCGGGGTGGCGGACCACGACCGGGTGGGTCTCGGTCGCGTAGGCGTCGGGTGACGGGGCGATCGCCATCGACGTCTTGTCCTTCACCTGGTCGAGGTATCCGCCGGTGCCGTACGCCATGCCGGCCGAGTGGACGGCCCGGAGTCCGCGCAACGTCGTCCGCAAACCCGCGGACAGCGTCTCGAACGCCCGGTACTGGTTCGCCCACAGCGTGTCACCCCCGTGGTCGGGGACGTCCCAGGCGTGCAGCAGCGTGAACGCCGGCGGTGTCGGCAGGTACGACAGGTCGGTGTGCCACGCGTTGGCGAAGTTGAGCTCGTCGTCGGCCTCCTTCACCACCTTGATGACGTAGGGGCGATCGGGGAGCGGCTCGACGAACGGGGTGACGTCGCGTCCACCGAGCTGATCGGTCAGCCGTTCGAGGTCGTCGAGGGTCATCGGCTGGTCCGGCAGGAACACGACGAGGTGCTCGAGCGCCGCGGACCGCAGCGCGGCCACCTCGGCGTCGTCGAGCGGACGGGTCAGGTCGAGCCCCGTGACCCGGGCACCGAGCGCCCCCGCCGTCGGCTCGACCGTGATCGTGGAGGTGGACGTGCTCATGTACGCATGTTCGCGCACCCACCCCCGACCACCTGCAGCTGGGTGACTCTGTGTCGCTGGTTGCCGGTGTGGGCGGCGCTGGGCGACTCTGTGTCGCTGGGGTGCTGGTGCGGGGGTGGTCGGGCCTGCAGCTGGGTGACTCTGTGTCGCTGGTTGCCGGTGTGGGCGGCGCTGGGCGACTCTGTGTCGCTGGGGTGCTGGTGGGCCGGGTGAATCGGGGTCGGCCGGGTGAAACCGGGGGCGGTCGCGAGCGGGACGGTCGGTCAGGTCGCGCGGTGGCCGGCGCGCCAGTCCTCGAGGCGGGCGGTGGGGTCGGGGTCCTCGCCGAACGCCCGCAGCTGCGGGCGTTCGCGCAGGCTGCGCTTGAGCTCGGCGAACCCGGGGAACGTGGCGAGATGGATGACCGAGTCCCACAGCGCGACGGCGTCGTCGGGGTGGGGTACCCGCGAGATCACCGGGCCGAAGACGGCCGGTCCGTCCGGCGGCCGGAAGATGATGATCGGGGTTCCCACGTCGCGGCCGGTGCGGGCGAGTGCGGCATCGCCTTCAGCCCCGATGACCTCGTCGTGGGACTCGTCGTCGGCGGCCGCGGCGAGGTCGGCCGGGAGACCGGCGTCGGCCAGCACCGCCGCCACGTGCTCGTCGCTGACCATCCACGAGCGGTCGTCGCCCTCGGGACGGGGTCGGTCGAAGATGCGCTCGCCGACCGCGGTGTAGAACGCCCCGACCGCGTCGCGGCCGACCTCGGCTCGTGCCGCCGCCGCCACCCGCAGCAGTCGCAGGCCGGCGGTGTGGCCGTGCACGTAGCCGGCCGGGAAGTCGCGCTCGTAGTCCTTGTCGGCGTTGATCAGCCGCAGGGAGATGAAGCGCCAGTCGACCGTGTAGTCCTTCTGGGCGACCACCTGCTCGATCCACCTCGAGGTGATCCAGGCGAACGGGCAGATGGGGTCGAAGTGGAAGTGGAGGTCGGCGTCGGGCACGAGGTCGACGGTAGTCCGGGTCCGGGCGGATGCGTGGAGCGCGCCGGTCGAGAGCCGGTCGGTTCCGCTCCGGGCGGCTCGGGTACCATCGACAGCGATGGCTGCGTCCGAACCCTCCAGCCCCGCGTTCGGGGCCAACACCTGGCTCGTCGAGGAGATGTACGAGCAGTACCGGGCCGACCCGGACTCGGTGGGTGACTCCTGGCAGGAGTTCTTCGAGGACTATCGCCCCTCGACCGACCCGCACGTCGACGTCGTCCGCCGCGATCCAGCCGAACCGGCTGCGTCGCGGTCCCACGATGCACCGACCGACGAGCCGGCGCCCGAGAAGGAGCCGACTCCCGAGAAGGAGACGGCGCAGAAGGAGCCGACGCCCGAGAAGGAGCCGACGCCCGAGAAGGAGACGGCGCAGAAGGAGACGGCGCAGAAGGAGACGGCGCAGAAGGAGACGGTGCCCGAGAAGAAGACGGCGCAGGAGCCGGCGGCAGCCGACACCGAGGAGGAGCCCGGCGCGCCGATCCGGGGCGCCGGCGCGGCGATCGTCGCCAACATGCAGCGGAGCCTGGAGGTGCCGACGGCGACCAGCTTCCGCAACGTGCCGGCCAAGCTGCTCGAGGTCAACCGCAAGGTGATCAACGGGTACCGGGAGCGCAGCGGACAGGGCAAGGTCAGCTTCACCCACCTGATCGGGTTCGCCATCGTGCGGGCGATCGCGGACGCCGTGCCCTCGATGAACAACACGTATCGGGAGGGAGCGGACGGCAAGCCCCGACTGATCCGCAACGACCACGTGAACATGGGTCTCGCCGTCGACATCGACAAGGGCGACGGGAGCCGCACGCTCGTCGTGCCCGTGCTGCGCGAGGCCGACACGCTCGATTTCGCCGGGTTCCTCACCGCGTACGAGGAGATCATCCGCAAGGTCCGCAACAACAAGCTGACGTTGGAGGACTTCCAGGGGGCCACCGTCACCTTGACGAACCCCGGCACGATCGGCACCGTGCAGTCCGTCCCCCGCCTGATGCCCGGACAGGGGGTGATCGTCGGCGTCGGGAACATCGACTTCCCGGCCGAGTTCGAGGGGGCCGACCGGTCGAACCTGTCGTCGCTCGGCGTGAGCAAGGTCGTCACGATCACGAGCACCTACGACCATCGCATCATCCAGGGCGCCGAGTCCGGGCTGTTCCTGAAGCGGGTCCACGAGCTGTTGCTCGGCGATCACGACTTCTACCAGGACATCTTCGCCGCGCTCGACATGCCGTACGAGGCGGTCAAGTGGCGTCCCGACACGAACCCGATCGACCGCGAGGAGGCGATGCTGCACAAGCAGATGCAGGTCGCCAAGCTGATCCGCGTCCATCGTGTGCGGGGCCACCTCCTCGCCGACCTCGACCCGTTGCGTTGGAAGGAGCCGCGTACCCCGGTCGAGCTCGATCCGGCCACCTACGGGTTGACGATCTGGGACCTCGACCGCGAGTTCCTCACCGACGGGGTCGGCGGCCGCACCAAGATGCGTCTCGGCGAACTGCTCGGCGTGCTGCGCGACGCGTACTGCCGCACGATCGGTGTCGAGTACATGCACATCCAGGACACCGAGGAGCAGCGCTGGATCCAGAGCCAGGTCGAAGTGCCGCACCCGCCGATGTCGAAGGAGCAGAAGCACCGCGTCCTCGAGCGGCTGAACGCCGCGGAGGCGTTCGAGAAGTTCCTCGCGACGAAGTACGTCGGCACGAAGCGGTTCGGCATCGAGGGCGCCGAGTCCGCCATCCCGATCCTCGACGAGATCCTGTCGAGCGCGGCCGACGAGGGCCTCGCCGGGTGCGTCATGGGGATGGCCCACCGCGGTCGCCTCAACGTGCTCTCCAACATCATGGGCAAGAGCTACGAGGCGATCTTCTCGGAGTTCGAGGGTCACGTCGACCCGACCACCGTGCAGGGTTCGGGCGACGTGAAGTACCACCTCGGCGCCACCGGCAAGTACGTCAGCCCGTCGGGGAGCGACATCCCGATCGAACTGGCCGCCAACCCGAGTCATCTCGAGGCGGTCAACCCGATCGTGATGGGCATGGTGCGCGCCGACCAGGACCGCATCGATCCACCCGGCTCGTACCCGGTGCTGGCGGTGCAGATCCACGGCGACGCCGCGTTCGCCGGCCAGGGCGTCGTCGCCGAAGCGCTGGCGATGAGCGACATCGGCGGCTACCGCGTGGGCGGCTCGATCCACCTCATCATCAACAACCAGATCGGTTTCACGACGGCGCCGCAGTTCGCCCGGTCGTCGATCTACTGCTCCGACGTCGCCAAGACCGTCCAGGCGCCGATCTTCCACGTCAACGGCGACGACCCCGAGGCGTGCGTCCGGGTCGCCAAGATGGCGTGGGACTACCGCCAGCGGTTCCACAAGGACGTCGTCATCGACGTGGTCTGCTATCGCCGGCACGGCCACAACGAGGGCGACGACCCGAGTTACACCCAGCCGCTGATGTACCGCGCGATCGCCGATCGGCGCAGCGTCCGCAAGCTCTACGTCGAGGCGCTCGTGAAGCGCGGCGACATCACACTCGACGAGGCCGAGCAGGCCCTCAGCGACTTCCAGAACAAGCTGCAGGTCGCGCTCGACGAGACCCGGGCCCAGGCGTCCCCACCGACGAAGGCCCCCAGACCGCCGAAGCCGATCGGCGTCCTGCCGCCCATCGAGACCGGCGTCGAGCGTTCCGTGCTCGACCGGGTGTTCACCAAGCTCACCGACTACCCCGACGGCTTCACCGTGCACCCGAAGCTGGGCCGCCAGTTCGACGCGCGGTCGAAGCTGTACCACGACGACGGCGAGGTGGAGTGGGCGACCGCGGAAGCGCTCGCGATCGGGTCGCTGGTGCTCGAGGGTCGTTCCGTCCGGCTCGCGGGCCAGGACTCGCGCCGGGGCACGTTCAGCCAGCGTCACGCCGCGCTGATCGACTTCGAGACGGCCGAGCCGTGGATCCCGCTCAACGAGCTCGACGGGGCCGACGCCAACTTCTGGGTGTACGACTCGCTGCTCTCGGAGTACGCCGCGCTCGGGTACGAGTACGGCTACGCCCACGCCAACCCCGACGCGCTCGTCATGTGGGAGGCGCAGTTCGGCGACTTCATCAACGGTGCCCAGATCGTGATCGACCAGTACCTCGTCGCCGCCGAGGACAAGTGGGGCCAGGAGAACGGTCTCGTCCTGCTCCTGCCGCACGGTTACGAGGGACAGGGGCCCGAGCACTCCTCGGCCCGGATCGAACGGTTCCTGATCCTTGCCGCCGAGGACAACATCCAGCTGTGCAACGCCACGACGGCGTCGCAGTACTTCCACCTACTCCGCCGTCAAGTGCACTCCGAGCGTCGCACCCCGCTCGTGGTCTTCACCCCCAAGCAGGGCCTCCGCATGAAGCAGACGCGGTCGAAGATCGACGAGTTCACGCAGGGCTCGTTCCGTGAGGTCATCGACGATCCGCACGTGCAGGACCCGGCTGAGATCCGACGGATCGCGTTCTGCACCGGGAAGGTGGCGTGGGACGCGATGGCCGAGCGCGATGCCCGCTCGGCCCCGGTGGCGGTCGTCCGGGTCGAGCAGCTCTACCCGCTGCCGGTCGAGCAGATGTTCAGGCTGCTCGACCGGTACCCGAACGCCAAGGAGCTGCGCTGGTTGCAGGAGGAGCCCGAGAACATGGGCCCGTGGAACTTCGTCGAGCACCGAACCTGGCGGATCAAAGAGCGCGGCTACGACCTGCGCCATGTCGCCCGCGTCCAGTCCGGCAGCCCGGCGACCGGCTCGAAGACGGTCCACGACCAAGAGCTCGCGGAGCTCATGGACACCCTGTTCGAGGGTCTCTAGGGTTCGAGGGGCCCTAGCTCATTCGACGAGCGCGAGGCCGGTGACCTCGGCGAGGCGCGCGAGCGCGGTCGCGGGGTCGACCACCTTGATGGTCGTCATGCCCATCGCCGCGGCCGGTTTGAGGTTGATGCCGAGGTCGTCGAGGAACACGCACTCGGGCGGTTCGACGTCGAGCAGGTCGCACGCGATCTCGTAGAACCGCGGCTCGGGCTTGCGGACGCCGACCTTGCTCGACTCGACCACCTCGTGGAACCGGCGCATCACGTCGGCCACCTCCGGGCGGGGGGCGCCACCGATCACGTTGTTCGTCAGGCAGGCGGTGCGGTACCCGGCGGCGATCACGGCGTCGAGCGCGGCGACCATCTCGGGGCGGACCTCACCGGCCAGCAGGTCGAGCACGTCGGCGCCAGGGACGCGGTGGCCGAGGCGGGTGGACTCCTCGGCGAACGCGGTGTCGAACTCCTCCCCGGTGATCTCCGACCGCTCGAGTCGGGCCCACGCGTTGGTGTGGGGGTCGGTCGCGTTGACGCTGCGGATGAAGTCGCGGGGCAGTCCGTGGCGCTCCTCGTACCGGTTGAACGCCTCGAACGGGCTCGACAGGATCACCCCGCCGAAGTCCCACAGCACGGCGCGGAGGGTGCGATCGGTCATCGCACCGACTCTACGGCGCGCTCCCCGTCGCGGGGCGATCCCGCGTCCGGCCCGATCCGGTCGCTACGCTGCGGTTCCGGACGGCGTCGTGCCGGCCGGTGCGCTCCCGGGCGACCGGTTCGAGCCACGTCGGTCCATCCATCGACGACGAACTGAGACATCTACATGACGACCAAGACCCGCCACGTGGTGGTCGACGGCTCGAACATCGCCACGGAGGGCCGTTCCCTCCCGAGCCTCGCCCAGCTGAACGAGGCCGTGCTCGCCTTCCTGGACGAGTTCCCCGACACGACCGTGACCGTCGTGGTCGACGCCACCTTCGGACACCGGATCGACAAGTCGGAGGTGAAGGAGTTCGACTCGGCGGTCGCCAACAACGAGCTGGTGGCCCCGCCGGCCGGCGCGGTCGGTCGGGGCGACGCCTTCGTGCTCGGCATCGCCAACAAGGCGGGCGCGACCATCTTGTCGAACGACTCGTTCCAGGAGTTCCACGGTGACTACCCGTGGCTGTTCGACGACGGCCGACTGATCGGCGGCAAGCCGGTCCCCAACGTCGGTTGGGTGTTCGTCGAGCGGGTGCCCGTTCGCGGGCCGATCAGTCGCAAGGCGACGCGCGAATCGAAAGGGGACGACCCCAAGCGCAGTGGCGGCCGTGCCAAGCGCGGTCGCGCCGTCAAGGCCAGCAAGGAGGCCAGCCAGCCGATGCCGGTGCCGTCGTCGCCGCCGCCCGGCCGCGGCGCGAGCACGGCGACCGGTCCGGACGCGTCGCCGTCGCGTCGTGGTCGCAAGAAGGCGGCACCCGCACCCGCACCCGCCGAGCCGGTGGCCGCGGTGGCCGACGCGACGTCGTCCGGTCCGCCCACCTCGCGCGACATGGTGAACGAACTGATGCCGTTCCTCGAGTTCGTCCAGCACCACCCGGTCGGGACGAGCGTCAACGCGGTGGTCGAGAGCTATGCGTCGCACGGTGCGTACGTGAAGATCGACGGCGTGCTCGCGTACGTGCCCTTGCGGTTGATGGCCGACCCGGCGCCCCGCAGCGCACGCGAGGTCATGAAGGTCGGAGATGCCGTGACGCTCGTCGTCGCGGCGTTCGCGCCCGCGCGCCGCAGCATCGATTGCGCGATGCCGCACATGGCGGTCGGCCTCGAACCGCAGGACACCACGACCGTGATCGAGCAGACTCCTGGCGTCGATCGTGCGGCCGACGCGACGAGCGACGGGCGTCCCACCGAGGACACCTCCGCGCTGGCCGCGACCCCGAAGAAGGCGGCGGCGAAGAAGGCGGCGTCGAAGAAGGCGGCGGCGAAGAAGGCGGCGGCCAAGAAGGCGGCATCGAGCCGCGCGGCGTCGAAGAACGCAGCCGTCGAGTCGGCCCCGAAGAAGGCGGCGGCGAAGAAGGCGGTGGCGAAGAAGGCGGCGTCGAGCCGCGCGGCGTCGAAGAAGGCGGCGGCGGAGGACGCACCGGCGAAGAGGGCAGCCACCAAGAAGGCGGCGGCGAAGAAGGCCCCGGCGAAGAAGGCCCCGGCGAAGAAGGCGGCGGCGAAGAAGGCGGCGTCGAAGAAGGCGGCCCCGAAGAAGGCCCCGGCGAAGAAGGCGGCCGCCAGGACGTCGACCCCGCGGCGCACCGCCTCGACGGACGGTTTCGACTCCTGATGCGAGTGGTGACGTGGAACGTCAACTCGCTCAAGGCGCGCCTGGAGCGCGTCGAGGGGTGGCTGGCCGAGGTGCGACCCGACGTCGTGTTGTTGCAGGAGACCAAGCTCGCCGACGACGCGTTCCCGGCGCTCACCTTCGAGTCGCTCGGCTACCGATCGGCCCATCACGGTCAGGGCCGTTGGAACGGCGTCGCGATCTTGTCCACCGTCGGCCTCGACGACGTCGTCACCAACTTCGCCGAGGGTGTCGAGCCGGACGATGAGGCGCGGATCGTGACCGCCACGTGCGGTGGCGTGCGGGTCTCCAGTGTCTACGTGCCCAACGGCCGCGCCCTCGACGACGACCACTACCAGTACAAGCTCGGCTGGCTGGACCGCTTGCGCGAGCACCTCGTCGCCGACACCGGTCCCGACGAGCCGGTGCTGGTCGGTGGTGACTACAACATCGCGCCCGACGACCGCGACGTCCACGACATCGAGCAGCTGCGCGGGGCGACCCACGTCAGCGACGCGGAGCGCGACCGGCTGACGGCGCTGTACGACTGGGGCCTGGTGGACCTGTTCCGTCACCACCACCCCGACGCGGAGCGGGTGTTCTCGTGGTGGGACTACCGCAACGGCGACTTCCACAAGGGCCGCGGGATGCGCATCGACCTGCTCCTGGCGACGCCCTCGGTGGTCGAGCGCAGCGAGTGGTGCGTCATCGACCGCAACGCCCGCAAGGGCAAGCAGCCGAGTGATCACGCACCGGTGCTGGTCGACCTCGCCGATTGAGCGTCCGGTCCGCCCACATCCCGTCCGCCGAGCGCGCCCTCGATGCCGGGGAACAGTCGACGGGCGGTGAGCGCACCCATCCCGGTCCGTTCGGCCAGCTCCTCGGGAGAGCGGGGCGGGTCGTCAGCGATCACCCGCAGCCACGTGTCCGGACAGATCTGGTCGGGCAGGATGCCGGCGGCGGCCGCCGCCCGGTCCCGCCACGCGACCAGGGCCGTGTGGTGGTCGTCGCCGATGGAGCGCCGGGGGAGCGACGCGACGAGTTCCGACGGGGGCGGAGCGATCTCCCCGGGCGTCGGCTCCCATCCGTCGAGCAGGGGGCTGCGCCGACGGCGGTAGCCACCACGACGCGCCGCCCAGGTGACGACGAGCTCGTCGCTCGCCCGGGTGAGCGCCACGTACAGCAGGCGGGCCTCTTCGGCCTTGGCGGCGAGCGTGGTCGCGGTCCGGTGGGGCACGAGCCCGGTCTCGACGCCGGTGACGAACACGGTGTGCCACTCGCGGCCCTTCGCACCGTGGAAGGTGAGCAGATCGACCCCGCGGTCGCCGCGCAGCCCGAACGGATCGGTCGTGTTGATCCAGGTGCGCAGGGCCACGCCGTCGCCGAGGGGTTGTTCGCGCAAGAAGTCCAGCACGGCGTCGGCCACCTCCGCGGTCTCCGCACCGCCAGCACCGTCCGCGCGACCGCCCGCTCCACGGGGCGCGCCGTCCGCCCCGCCCGTGCCGTCGCCGTCGAGCACGTCGTGGGCCCAGGCCCGCAACCGCGCCGCCGAAC
>SKSP01000529.1 GCA_007122945.1 Ilumatobacteraceae bacterium
GAGGCCGGGTACGTGGCGCCGCACTGGCCCAAGCCCTGGGGGCTCGAGGCCGACCCGATCCACCAGCTGATCATCGACGACGAGCTGTCGCGCGCCGGCGTGCGCCGGCCGACCAACCCGATCGGCATCGGCTGGGCCGGGCCCACCATCCTCTACGGCGGCACCGAGGAGCAGAAGAACCGCTACCTGTTCCCGATCCTGTCGGGCGAGGAGTTCTGGTGCCAGCTGTTCAGCGAGCCCGGCGCCGGCAGCGACCTCGCCAACCTCGGCACCCGGGCCGTTCGAGATGGCGACGAGTTCGTCGTCAACGGTCAGAAGATCTGGACCAGCGGCGCCCAGTACTCGAAGTACGGGATCCTCATCGCCCGCACCGACCCCGACGTCGCCAAGCACAAGGGCGTGTCGTACTTCATCTGTCCGATGGACGCACCGGGCATCGAGATCCGCCCGATCACCGAGATCACGGGCGGCCACACGTTCAACGAGGTGTTCTTCACCGACGTGCGGATCCCCGCCGAGAACCTCGTCGGCGAGCTGAACGACGGCTGGCGGCTCGCCAAGGTGACCTTGGGCAACGAGCGCATCTCGTTGTCCACCGGCGGGGTGCTGTGGGGCAACGGCCCGACCGCGATGGAGATGATCGAGTCGGCCAAGGAGACGCTCGGACCGATCACCGACCCGCATCTGCGCCAGCGGCTCGCGGACGTCTACATCGAGCACACCATCCTCGACCTGATCCGGCTCCGCACCCTGACCGCCCGGCTGAAGGGCGAGCAGCCCGGCCCCGAGGCGAGCATCCGCAAGATCCTCGCCGACGAGCACGGTCAGCACGTGATGACGCTGGCTCGCGACCTGATCGGCCCGGCGTCGATGCTCACAGGCGGCGACGGGATGGGCGACGGCGACAGCTTCGTGCCCGGCACCGACACCACGTCGCTCGGGCCCGCCAAGCCCGAGGGTGGGCTGATGCACCCGGGCTGGTACGACGGGTTCATGTTCTCCCAGGCGCTCACGATCGGCGGGGGCACCGGCGAGGTGCAGCGCAACATCGTCGCCGAGCGGGTGCTCGGCCTGCCGCACGACCAGAACGTCGAGCAGGGTCTCAGCTGGAGCGAGGCCCAACGGGCGGCCGGCAAGGCAGGGGTGTCGTCGTGACCATCGCCGATCGCCACCCGCTCGTCGAGATGGCGTGGAAGGTCGGCGACGTCGTGCGCGCCCACGCCGACGAGGGCGAGCGGATCCGGCGCCTGCCGCCGGCGACGGTCGACACCTTGACCGAGGCCGGTCTGCTGCGGCTGTGCGTTCCCGAGGCGTACGGCGGGTCGGAGCTCCCACCGGCCCGCGTCGTCGAGGTCATCGAGGCCGTCGCCCACGCCGACGGCGCCGCCGGCTGGTGCACGATGATCGCGTCGACCACGTCGTCGATGGCGAGCTTCCTCACCCCCGACGTCGCTCGCCAGATCTACGCCGACCCGACGGTCGTCACCGGCGGCGTGTTCGCCCCGAACGGTCGCGGCGAGCGCGACGGCGACGGGTTCCGGGTGAGCGGCCGCTGGCAGTGGGGGAGCGGCACCCAGCACTGCCGGTACGTGCTCGGCGGCGCGATGTGCGACGACGACACGTTCCGGCTGTGCTTCACCGAGGCCTCGAACGTGACGTTCCACGACACCTGGTACACGTCGGGGATGCGGGGCACCGGCTCGCTCGACTTCTCCTTCGACGACGTGTTCGTGCCGCAGGAGTGGACGGTGCAGCCGGCCGTCACGAAGCCGTTCGTCGACACGCCGATCGCCGAGTTCCCGAACTTCACCCTGCTCGGTGCCGGCGTGGCCGCCGTCGGCCTCGGCATCGCCCGCCGGTCGCTCGACGAGCTGATCGACCTCGCCGGGGCGAAGAAGCCGCAGTACTCCAAGCGCACGCTCGCCCAGTCGTCGTTCACCCAGGTCGAGATGGCCCGGGCCGAGGCGTCGCTGCGGGCCGCCCGGGCGTTCCTGCTCGACGAGCTCGAGCAGGCGTGGGAGCTCGCCGCCGCCGGCGACGCCGTCCCCGCCGACGCCCGGGTCCGGATCCGGCTCGCGGCCGTCCACGTCGCCACGACCGCGGCGTCGGTGGTCGACACCGCGTTCACGCTCGCCGGCGGCACCGCCGTCTACGACACGAGCGTGCTCGGCCGCTGCCTGCGCGATGCCCACGTCGTCACCCAGCACGTGATGACGGCGCCGAAGCTGCTCGAGACGTTCGGCAAGTCGCTGCTCGGCCTCGACGTCGACACGACCATGATCTGACCCCCCGATCCGTCCGCGCCGATCGACCGATCTCGGCCGGTTCACGCGGACGGTTCGGTGGGGTGGGTCCGTTCCGTCCGCGCCGATCGACCGATTTCGGCTGGTTCACGCGGACAGGTCGGTGAGGGTGCGGGTGAGGCGCTGGGGGCTGACCTTGGCGTGGACGCCGAGCGATTGGGCGAACACGCTCATCCGGAGCTCCTCGAGCTGCCAGCCGAGCTCGACCGCCTCGGGTGGAACCGGCCGGTCGTGCAGCGAGCGCAACCAGGCGGCGTAGCGGCGTTCGATGGGGACGACCTCGGCCATCCGGCGGTGGTCACGGGCGATGTCGCCGCCGAGGTGCTCGAGCCGGTGGTCGATGCCGCGCACGTACCGGACGACGTCGGGGAGGCGTCGGGATCCGGCCCGGACGACGAACCCGTCCCGGACCAGGCGATCGAGGTGGTCGGTGGCGTCGGCGACCGTGTCGGCGAGTGCCGGCGCGCGCATCCGAGCGAGCCGAGCCCGAACGGCGTTGGCCGCGATCACCACATCGGTCGCCGCGTCGAGCGTGTCGACGGCGAGCTGCTGCGCTCCGGGGCGCACCGACCGGGCGAGCGCGGCGAACGCCGGGGCGTCGAACGGCAGGCCGTGGGCGTCGACGTGGTCGTCGAGCAGGCGGTCGACGGCGGCGACCACGCAGTCGCCGGCGAGCGGGATCACGGCGACGTCGGCCGCGGCGAGCGAGAGCAGGCGTTGCTTGCCGAGACGCCGGGCCACGTCGCGTGCCGACGGAGTGGGGCCGAGGAGCAGCAGCCGGCGCACCCCGCCAAGCATCACGCGGTGCTGGAGGTCGGGGTTGGTGAGCACGCGCAGCGACACGCTGTCGCCGTCGTCGAGCAGCGCCGGGTACGCCTCGACGCGGTGCCCGTCCGGTCCCGGCGTGACGATCGAGCGCGGGATCTCGTCGACGTCCAACTCGTCCCACGAGGTGATGCCGCGGCGCTCCTCGAGCGGGGCCGCCTCGGCGATCGCCTCCCGGGCCGTCGCGGCGAGGCGCCGGTGGATGGCGTCGAGGTCGCGCCCCGCGTCGTGCACCGTGCCGTCGGCACCCTCCACGACGAACGCCAGCCGGAGGTGCGGATCGAGACGCTCCGGGTCGAGGTCGGACGGCCGGACGGTGACGCCGCTGACCTCCCGGAGCGCGTCGGCGAGCGCGTCGACGAGCCGGCCGCTCGGTTCGCCGAGCCGGTCGAACGCATCGTTCACCGTCTCGTTCAGCGGGATCAGGCGCCGGCGCACGTCCTTCGGCAGCGATCGGACGAGACCGGCCACGACGTCGAAGCGGTGGCCCGGCACCTGCCAGTCGAACCCCTCGGAGGACACCTGGTTGAGCGCCGTCAGCGGCACGTGCACGGTGACGCCGTCGAGCGGGTTGCCCGGTTCGAAACGGTACGACAGTGGCAGGTGGAGGTCGCCCTGGCGCCAGGTGTCCGGGAAATCGGCGAAGCGGAACCCGGCGCCGGCGGCGAGCAACTCGTCGGTCAGGTCGAGCAGGTCGGGTTCGTCGTGGCGGACCCGCTCCCACCAGCGGTCGAAGTGACGGGCGGACACGACGTCGCTGCCGACCACCGCGTCGAAGTGGTCGAACACGACGTCGGGGTCGAGGAGGTCGACCCGACGGACCCGCTGCTCCATCGCCCGCACCCGATCGGCGAACGCGGCGTTGCGGCGCACGAAGCCGTGCAGCGCGCCTTTCCTGGTCCGCCAGTCGCCCTCGACGAGCGCGTGCCGGACGAACCACGCCCGGGCCTCCTCCCGGTCCACCCGGTCGTAGCCGACGGTCCGGTCCGACACGATCGGGAGTCCGTACAACGTCACCGTCTCGGTGCAGACGGCGCGGCCCGCCCTCGCATCCCACCGGGGTTCGCCGTACGAGCGCTTCACGAGATGACCGGCGAGCTCCTCCGCCCACTCCGGCTCGATCGCCGCCACCCGGCGGGCGTACAGCCGGTTCGTCTCGACGAGCTCGGCCGCCATCACCCACGGCGTGTGCTTCCTCGTCATGACCGACCCCCGGGCGATCACGAACCGGGCACCCCGCGCGCCCACGTACTCGCGTGTCTCGCGGTCGCGCATCCCGACGTGCGACAGCAGGCCGGCGAGGACCGAACGGTGCACGTGGTCGGGGTGACCCGCCTCGGTGCCCGGTCGGATCCCGAGCTCGCCGGCGACGCGCCGGAGCTGGCTGAACAGGTCGCTCCACTCGCGGATCCGCAGGTGGTGCAGGTACTCGTCGCGGCACATCCGCCGGAACCGGTTGGACGACAGCTCTCGCTGGCGGGCCCGCAGGTGATCCCACAGGGCGACGATCGACAACAGGTCGGAGCCCTCGACGTCGAAGCGCCGATGCAGCTCGGCCGCCCGCTGGGCGTGCTCCTGCGGGCGCTCGCGCGGATCCTGGATCGAGAGCGCGGCCGCGATCACGAGCACCTCGCGGACACAGTTGCGCCGGTCGGCCTCGATCACCATCCGACCGAGGCGCGGGTCGATCGGCAGGCGGGCCAGACGTCGGCCGACCTCGGTGAGTCGCCGCACGCCGTGCTCGTCGGGCTCCTCGATCGCCGCCAACTCCTCGAGCAGCAGGTAACCGTCGCGGATCGAACGGTGGTCGGGCGGCTCGACGAACGGGAACGCGGCGACGTCGCCGAGGCCGAGCGCCGTCATCTGCAAGATGACCGATGCCAGGTTGGTGCGCAGGATCTCCGGTTCGGTGAACTCCGGTCGGCCGAGCAGGTCATCCTCGGTGTACAACCGGATGCAGATGCCGGGCGCGACCCGTCCGCAGCGTCCGGCGCGCTGGTCGGCCGAGGCGCGCGAGATCGGTTCGATCGGGAGCTGCTGGACCTTCAGGCGCCGGCTGTAGCGCGAGGTTCGGGCGGTGCCGGTGTCGACCACGTAACGCACGCCGGGCACCGTGATCGACGTCTCGGCGACGTTCGTGGCGAGCACGATGCGGCGGCCCGGGTGCGACTGGAACACGCGCTGCTGCTCGGCCGACGAGAGCCGGGCGTACAGCGGGAGGATCTCGGTGTCGGGGAACTCGAGCTCGCGGAGCGCGTCGGCCGCGTCGTGGATCTCGCGCTCACCGCTGAAGAACACGAGCACGTCGCCCGGACCTTCCCGGCGGAGCTCGGTGACCGCGTCGCAGACGGCCTGCACCTGGTCACGGTCGTCCGGTGGTCCGTCGGTGCTCGCATCGTCCTGGCTCGCCTCGTCGGCGTCGGCGCCGAACGGTCGGTACTGGACCTCGACCGGGTACGTGCGGCCCGTCACCTCGACGATCGGCGCCGGCGTGCCGTCGGCCGCGGCGAAGTGGGCGGCGAAGCGCTCCGTGTCGATCGTCGCCGAGGTGACGATCAGCTTCAGGTCGGGGCGGCGGGGGAGCAGCTGGCGGAGGTAGCCCAGCAGGAAGTCGATGTTCAGGCTGCGCTCGTGCGCCTCGTCGACGATCAGGGTGTCGTAGCGGCGCAGCCTCCGGTCGCGCTGCAGCTCCGCGAGCAGGATCCCGTCGGTCATGACGCGGATCGCGGTGTCGTCGCCCACCTGGTCGTCGAACCGCACCGACGAGCCGACCAGCCCGCCGACGCTCGTGCCGAGCTCCGATGCGATCCGCTGGGCGATCGACCGGGCGGCCACCCGCCGGGGTTGGGTGTGGCCGATCATCAGGCCGTCCGCACCGCGGCCGAGCTCGAGGCACATCTTCGGCAGCTGCGTGCTCTTGCCCGATCCGGTCTCGCCGGCGACCACCACGACCTGGTGGTCGCGGATCGTCGCGAGCAGCTCGTCACGGCGGTGCGTGATCGGGAGCGCGTCGTCGTAGCGGATCGTCGGCGATGGGGGCACGGTGTCGAGGTGTTCGTCGTTCGAGGTGTTCGTCGTTCGAGGTGTTCGTCGTCCGAGGGGTGTCAGCGTGGGGCCAACGCTTCGAGCGTACGGCGCCCCGACGGGAGGTCGAGCGGCGGGACCACCAGCCCGACCTCGGCGATTCCGGCGCGCGCGTACTCGTCGATCCGCCCGCGCACCGTCGCCTCGTCGCCGACGAGCGCGACCGCGTCGAGGAGCTCGGCGGGGAGCCGGGCGGCGAGCTCCTTCGGGTGCGGTCGGGTGCGGGCGAACGCGACGAGGTCGCCGAAGCCGGCCTCGGCGAACATCTCGCCGTAGCCGGGCGCGGCCAGGTACCCGACGAACCCGAGCACCATCCAGCGTCGCTCCTCGGCCGTCGGGTCGATCGCGGCCGCCAGCCAGACGGCGGTGTTGGGGTGCTGTGGGGCGAGGCGGGCCGCCGTGGCGGCGGTGACCATGTTGAGCACCATCCGGTCGGCCTGTAGTGCGGCCGCGACCGCCTTCGGACCGAACGCGGCGACGGTGACCGTGGTGCCCGCCGGCGGTTCGCGCAGACGGAACCCGTCGACCCGCTCGCCGGCGAGCAGCGCCCGTACCTCGGTGGCGCTGCTCGTCAGGCGTTCGGCGGCGCCGCGCCGGGTGCGGCCGTGCCAACCGGTCACGACGTCGCTCGACGTGCCGAGCGCGACATGGACGCGCCGGTCGCCGGCCGTCGCCGCGACGGTCGCGACGGC
>SKSP01000238.1 GCA_007122945.1 Ilumatobacteraceae bacterium
CGTCGTAGCCACGATCGATGTGGTGCACCCCGCTGATCGTCGTGGCCCCCTCTGCGGCGAGCCCGGCGACGACCATCGCCGCGCCGGCGCGGATGTCGTGGGCCCGCACGGGTGCCCCCGACAACCGGGGCACGCCGCGCACGACCGCGTGATGACCGTTCGTGCGGATGTCGGCGCCCAGCCGCTGGAGTTCCTCGACGTACCGGAACCGGCCCGGGTACAGGTTCTCGGTGACGATGCCGACGCCGTCGGCGACGCTGAGCATCGTGATGATCAGCGGTTTGTAGTCGGTCGCGATCCCGGGGTAGGGCAGCGTGGCGACGTCGATCGAGCGCAGCCGCTCTGGCGCCTCGACGGCGATGCCGCCCGAGCCCGGCACGACCGAGAGCCCCATCTCGCGGGCGCGCACGAGGACCATCTCCATGTGCTCGGAGCGGGCACCGGTGATCGTGAGCCGCCCACCCGCCACGGCGACGGCGGCCAGGTAGGTGGCCGCCTGGATGCGGTCCGGCACCGTCGTGTGGCGGACCGGGCGGAGGGCGCCGCGCTCGACGCCGGAGACGACGAGCGTGGAGGTCCCGATTCCGTCGATCTGCGCGCCCATCTCGACGAGGAAGGTGCACAGATCGATGATCTCGGGTTCGCGGGCGGCGTTGTCGATGCGGGTGACCCCGTCGGCGTAGACCGCGGCGGTCACCAGGTTCTCGGTCGCACCGACGCTCGGGAAGTCGAACGTGATGTCGGCTCCGTGCAGCCGGTCGGCGAACGCCTCCAGCTCGCCGTGGCCGAACTTGAACGTGGCGCCCATGGCCTCGAGCCCGGCGACGTGCATGTCGATCGGCCGGGCCCCGAAATCGTCTCCGCCGGGCAGTGACATGCGCACGTGCCCACACCGCGTCAACAGCGGGCCGAGCACGTTGATCGACGCCCGGATCCGCTCGACGAGCTCGTACGGGGCGACGGGCCGGAGATCGCCGTGGTCGGTGAGGGCGAGCCGACCCGGCCCGGGTCGCTCGGTGGTGACGCCGATCGACTCGAGCAGCTCGGCCATGATGCGCACGTCGACGATGTCGGGCACGTTGTCGAGCTCGAACCGGCCATCGGTCAGCAGCGTGGCGGCCATCAGCTTGAGGACCGAGTTCTTGGCCCCGGGGACGTGCACCTCGCCGACGAGCGGGCCGGACGCACGGACGACGATCGCGTCGGTGTCCGGACGTGCACCGGAGGACGACCCGGGTGGCGGCGACATGACCACAAGTATGCTCCGAGCGTGGGTCGTGGCGGTCGCATGGTCACCCGCGCCTGGCCCGACCACCCCGACGTGGTCGAGGTGCTCCGGCGCCCCCGTCACGACCTCGTGGCGGAGCGGGAGGTCGCCGACGGCGAGTTCGAGCAGGCGCACGGTCCGTTCCGCCGGTACCGGCGCCGCGTCGAGCGCACCGACGACGGGTGGCGGGAGACCACCGAGTACCGCCTGGTCGTCCCGTGGATGATGTGGCTGTTCGCCGTCCCGGTCCGGCTGCATCTCGGCCGAGGGACGGGTCGCGGCACGGGCCACCCGCGGAGGCCGGGGACGATCGGCTCTCGGACGGCGGGCATGCGGTCGACGGGAACGCCCTGGTGGGCGCCACCGGACCGCCTCGACGAACGCCAGGTGCTGGTGCTCGGACTGCTGGCCGCGGCGTCGATGAGCTCGGCGTTCATCAACACCGTGTTCACCCAGACCGTCGCCTTCGCCGCCGACGACTTCGGCGTCGGGAGCTCGGGCATCGGCATCGCCGGCTCGGTCGTGCGGGCGGGAATCGTGATCGCCCTGCCCGCGGCCGTGCTCGCTGACCGGATCGGCCGCAAGCGGGTCATCACGTTCGTCGCGTGGGCGGCGCCGATCCTGACCGCCCTCGGCGCGCTGGCACCGTCGTTCGCCCTCCTCGTCGCCTCCCAGGCGGTCGGCCGACCGCTCGGGTTGGCGCTCGGCTTCCTGATCGCCGTCGTCGCCGCCGAGGAGGTCCCCCGGAGCTCCCGCGCCTACGCGGTGAGCGTGCTCGCGATGGCGAGCGGGCTCGGCGCCGGGCTGGCGGTGCTGTCGCTGCCCCTCGCCGACCTGGGCGTCGGCGGCTGGCGGCTGGTGTTCCTCGTCAGCCTGGTCTGGCTCCCGGCCGCGGCACACATCGCCCGCCGCCTTCCCGAGACGACGCGCTTCGAGCAGCGCCCGATCGAACCACCCCGGCTCGATCGCCGGCGGTTCGCCGTGTTGGCGGTCGTGGCGGTCGCCGGGAACACGTTCGTCGCCCCGGCGAGCTTCTTCCAGAACGCCTACCTGCTCGACGTCCGCCAGTACTCGGGCGCCTCCATCGCGCTGTTCTCGGTCGCCACCGCCACCCCGGCGGCACTCGGGCTGATCCTCGGTGGCCGGTTCGCGGACATCCGCGGCCGGCGCCGCCTCCTCGCCGTGGCGCTGCCGATCAGCACCGCGTTCATCGTCGTGTCCTACAGCGTGCCGGGGCCGCCGATGTGGGCGTCGGCGCTGATCGGCGGGTTCTTCGGCAGCGTCGCCTACCCGGCACTCGCGGTGTACCGGGCCGAGCTGTTCCCGACCGGCAACCGTGGACGCGTGGCCGGGCTGCTCACGGCGACGGCGCTGATCGGAGGCATCGGCGGGCTGCTCGCCGCCGGCGCCCTCCTCGACGGCACCTGGACGTACGGACAGGTGATGGGCCTGCTCGCGATCGGCCAGATCGTCGTCGCCGTCACGGTCCTCGCCGCCTATCCCGAGACCGCCCGCCGCGAGCTCGAGGAGCTCAACCCGAGCGACGCCCGCTGACGTCCCCCCGAACCGTCCGCGCCAACCGACCGAAACCTGCCGATCACGACAGACGGAACGCACCCGCCCACCCCGAACCGTCCGCGCCGACCGACCCGATCAGGCCGGTCCCGGCAGACGGTTCGTGAGGGGGGTGACCCACTCGGCGACGTGGGTGGCGACCTCCCGGTCGGCGTTGCGGAGCTCGTGACGGGCGCCGTCGATCCACACGTGCGTGACGGGCCCGGGGATGGTGGCGGTCCAGTGCTCGAGCTCGTCGGGGGCGCCGAACGGGTCGCGGGTGCCCGACACGAACAGGCACGGCACGGTGATGTCGCCGAGGTGCTCGACCCGGAGGCGCTCGGGCCGGCCCGGCGGATGGAGCGGATAGGCGACGAGGGCCAGGCCGACGACGTCGTCCGGGGGCGGTTCGCCGTCGGCGCCGGCGACGACCATCGAGGCCATCCGCCCGCCCATCGACCGACCGGCCAGCACGACCGGGCGGCCGCGCACCGCGTCGAGGTGGGCGCGGATCTCTGCCATCAGCTTCGGGGCCCGGTCGGGGGCCCTGCGCCCCTGGCGTCGGTACCCGAAGTCGAGCCGACGGCACTCGATCGGCGCGAGCGCCTCGTCGATCGCGACGAGCGACGGGTGATCGGCGCCGGTTCCGGCGCCGGGGTACAGCAGGACGACCGGGTCCGTCATGCCGGCCCGGTCAGGCGACGTTCCCGGACAGGATCCGCCGGGCCTCGTTCAACTCGATGATCGCGTTCCCGGCCGTCTCGCGGTCGCCGCCGTGGTCGGGGTGGATCGTCCGCATCCGGATCCGGTACTGCGCGGTGACCTCCCTCTTCGACGGCCGCTCGGTGCCGGGTGGGAACCCGAGCACCTCGAGCGCCCACGCGCGCGGGTCGGCGAGCGCGGCGAGGGTGGTGGTGGTCGCTCCGGCGAGGTGCCCGATCAGCGACGGCCCGATCGGCCCGCGCCACTGCATCGCCTTGTGGAGCACCGGGGCGATGATGCGGCGGCTGTCGACGTCGAGTCGCTCGACCGCGTACACCGCGCCGAGCACCTGGGCGAGGTCGGTCCCGATCGCGTCGAAGTCGAAGCTGATCTCGTCGCCCGCCCCGACGAGGCGATGGCGGCTGCGGGCCAGACCGTGCCGGTCGACTTGGAAGCGGTGCCGCAACCGGGGTTGGACGATGCGCTCGGCCCGCTCGACCTGGTCGATCAAACGATGCACGTCGGGCACCAGCTCGTCGGGTACCCCGGCGAGGTGACCGGCGACGACCGCGCCGAGCAGCAGACCGCCGAAGCCGGGGGCCGGGTCGACGGGGAGGACGAGGTGCCCGAGCGCCACCCGCCGGGTCGGCACGGCCGGCCGGGTGTGCCAGACCTCGATCTCGGCCAGCAGCATGGTCGCGACGGTACCGGCCTACACGTAGGGACGGGTGATCGTGCGCAGCTCCTGGGCGTGACCGATGACGTCGCTGTCGTCGGCCTCGGCCTCGAAGTCGTCGACGAGCGCCTGCCCGCCTGCCACGATCGAGGCCCACGGCCGCACGGCGAGCCCGAACGGCGGAGTGCGGGGGTCGAGCTGGGGGACGAGCCCGAACAGGTCGCGCCGGGCACCCGACTCACTGGGATCGCGGGCGAGGCGGTCGGCGATGGTGTAGAGCCGGCCGAGCGCGCCGTCCGGCGGGCCGTCGTCGGCGTTGTCGTCGTACGAGGCGACGTCGCCCCGCTCGATCGCGTCGAGGAGGTCGTCGACGATCTCCTCGGCGTCGGTCGCCACGTAGATCCGCGGGCCGTCCCAGCGGTGCGGGATCTCGGCGTCGACGAGCGCCCTGCGGAGCAGCTCGAGATCGGCCGGCGGCCACTCGTCGAGCAGGAACTCGGTGGCCGGTTCGTCGTCGGCGAGCACGACCGCGAACGGGCCGAGCAGGTCCTCGAGGCGGGCGAACACGGCGTCCGCGGCGTCCTCGGCGGCCTCGGGGACGACGAGCTCCTCGCCGTCCCAGCCGTGCGGCACGGCGGCGTCGACCATCGCCTCGGCCAGCTCGGCGCGCTGATCGATCGTCCAGCCGGACACGTCGTAGTGGACTTTGACGACGTCGGGATCACCCGGGTCGAAGTCGTCGGCGGGTGGCGCACCGGACGCCGATTGGGTCTGGCGCTTCTGCTCACCGCCCGAGCGGTTGACGAACGACATGGTGGCCCACGCTACCCCCGGCGGTCGGGGACGACGCGCTGCAGGAACCGGCCGACGAGCTCGTACTCGGCGAGCTTGTTGGCCGGGTCCCGGAAGCCGTGGCCCTCGCCCTCGAACAGGTGGAGCTCGACGTCGCCGCCGGCCGAGCGGACCCGGTCGGCGAGGCGGATGCTCTGCTCGACGGGGACGACGGGGTCGGCCTCGCCGTGCATCACGAGCAGCGGCACGTCGATCCGGTCGGCGTACGACAACGGCGAACGCTCGCGGTACCGCTCGGTGTCGGTGAACGGACCGACGAGCGACAACGTGTAGTGCGCCTCGAAGCGGTGGCTGCGCTCGGCGAGATCGGCGAGGTCGCACACCGGATAGGTGGCGACGCCGGCCGCGGCGAGGCCCGGGTGTCGACCGAGCACCCCGAGCACGGTGAGCCCGCCGGACGATCCGCCCATCACGACGGTCGTCGCCGGCGCCGCCCACCCCTGGGTGTGGGCGTGGCGGATCGCCGCCGCGGTGTCGTCCACGTCGAGGCGGCCCCACTCACCGTGCAGCGCCTGTTGGTAGGAGCGCCCGTGGCCGGTCGTCCCGCGCGGGTCGACGGCGAGGACGTCCCATCCCTGGGCGACCCAGTACGCGACGCGGGGCATGAACTCGACCTGCCACTGGTCAGTCGGGCCCCCGTGGATCCAGCAGATCATGCGGTTGCGACGCTCGTCGCTCGTCCCGCCCGCCCGGTAGCGCCGGGCGTGCAGCGTGGCCCCGTCGACGACGATCTCGACCGCGTCCGGCTCGGGCAACGCCGCCGGGTCGAGGTGGTCCCACGCCTCGACCGGCCCGACGACGAGCGAGCGTCGCTCCCAGCCCGATGAGCGCGTGTCGTACGCGACGACACCGGTCGGGGTGCGCGCTCCGGTCCGGAGCGCGACGAGGTGGTCGCCCGTCCAACCGAGCTGGCCGTGCACGCCGCGGGCGACCTCGGTGACGGCGCAGTCGGCCAGCTCGACGACGCACAGCCGACCGAACCCCGCCTCGTTGCGGGTGAACGCCACCCGCGTGCCGTCGGGCGACGCTGCGTACGAGCGTTGTCCCGGACCCCACGTGGGGCCGGCGTGCTCGAACGGTTCGTCGACGAGCGGTCCGTCGTCGACCCACACGTTCAGCCAGCCGGGGTCGTCGCGCACCTCGATCGCTCGGCCGTCGGGGAGCGTGGCCGGCTGTTGGATCGCCCCACTCCCCCGGCGCGCCTCGCGCGCCGTGACCTCGCCGGTGGGGTCGAGGTGGGCGATCTCGACGTGGGCGGCGTCCCACGGCATGTCGGGCACGCTCCACGCCTGCCAGCGGACCGTTCGGCCCCCGTCGGGACGCGTGGCCACGTGCGGGTCGAAGCAGAAGTCGGCTGCCCCGTCGTCGATCCGGAGGGGCAGCCCCGAGCCGTGGAGCGGGGCGAGCCACACCTGGGCCTCGTCGAGCGTGTAGACGACCGACCCACCGTCGGGTGCGACCGCCGGGGCCCGCACCGACGCGTCGTCACCGTGATGGGTGACCCGCACGGGCCCGGCGCCGGCCAGACGATCGTCGTCGGGGGTCCTCTCGCGCGGCAGATGACCGACCGATTGCCGCCACAAGCCGCCACCGCTCGCGTACACCAGCCCGGAGCCGTCCGGGAGCCACGCGTGGCAGCCGCCACCGAGACCTCGCCCGGGCGACGGCGGCGGGAGCGTGGTGACCAGGCGCTCGGGACCACCGTCGATCGGCACGACGACGATCCCCGCCGACCCGCCCCACCGCACCACGACCGCGACGAGCGACCCGTCGGGTGACGGCCGCGGCTCGGTCAGATCGCGACCCGACACGCACATCTCCGGA
>SKSP01000276.1 GCA_007122945.1 Ilumatobacteraceae bacterium
GTGCGGCGCGCCGTTCGCGGCTCCGCTTCAGCAGATGTTCGGGGATCTCCGTCACGACGACGACGATAGACGCCGCGCTCCCCCGAACGGGAATCTCCCGGACGGGAATCCCTCACCCCGGACGTGCGTACCGGACCCGTGTACCGGACCCGTGTACCGGACCGGCGTGACCGACGTCGGACCCCGGCGCGTGGTGAACTTATGCACAACCTGGCGGACGCACCAGACTCTGGTGCCACACTGGTCGGCGACAGTTCGGGTCGGGTCACCGGTCCCCGGTCGGGAATGGTCCCGGTCGAGGGTCCGACGACTACAGTTCGGACGAGGACCCCGACACGACGGGGATCACGTCCGATCCCGGCGCGACGTCCGACGACGCGCAAGATCAGTGCAAGATCAGCAGCCGTACAGCAGCGAAAGGCAGAGCGGAGCGACATGACCGCCATCGACATCTTGAGGTGGCCCGGGTTCAACCAGGCCTTCCTGGTGGCGTTGATCGGCTCGACGCTCCTGACGCTCGCCGTGATCCCCTACGGCAAGCGCCGCCCGGCGGACAAGAAGGCCTCCTGGGGCGAGGCGATGATCGCCTCGACGTACGCGTTCGGCGTCATGTTCCTGGCGTTCGGCGTGACCCCCAACCAGTTCATCGACCACGCCGACCAGGACCTCGGCTGGGATCGCACCAACATCGTGCACGGCCCGTTCGGGATCCTGCGCCCCGACAGCGAGGGTGGCTGGAACCCGATCACCCTGCAGTACGAGGCGGTCCGCGACATCGTCGTCGTGGTGATCCACGTCTACTTCTTCGCCCTGCTCCTGTTCGTGTGGGCCTGGTGGCAAAAGCGCGGCCAGACCACGGCCAAGGAGCTCGAGACCAGCACCTACGGACGTCCCCTGGTGAAGAAGGGCTGACGAGAGGAGCGAACATGGCTCGCACCGACGCCAACCCCCCGATGATGCCCTACATCGACGACTACTCGTTGGTGGAGGTCGACGCGGACTACCTGACCAAGGCCGTCAAGCCGAAGCAGTTCATCCACATCGACCAGACCGAGTGCATCGCCTGCGAGGGCTGTGTCGACATCTGTCCGTGGAAGTGCATCCACATGGTCTCGACCGACGCGGTCGCCGACGTGGAGGGCACCGAGCGTCCCGGCGTCGACCCGTCCGACGCGTTCATGTTCATCATCGACGACGACATCTGCACCCGCTGCGCCCTGTGCGTCGACCGGTGCCCGACGGGGGTCATCATCCTCGGCAAGGCCGGTCAGGCGACGGCGGCGGGTGACTCGCACACCCGTACCAACAACCACGGGTACTCCTACGGGATGAGGTTCTAGGACACGAGATGGCCAAGATCATCGACGACAAGCCCCGGCCGACGGCGAAGGACCGGCTCAACTCCACGGTCGACGCCGTGCAGGGCAGCCAGGTCTGGAGCAGCATCTTCCGGCCCGGCTCGATCTTCCGGAAGGGTTACACCGACAGCCCGCGGAACCGCAGCTACGTCATCATGAACTCGGTGCTGTACCACCTGCACCCGGTGAAGGTGAAGCGGCACGCGGTCAAGGTGAGCTACACCCTGTGCCTCGGCGGCTTGAGCTTCTTCTTGTTCATCCTGCTGACGGTCACCGGCATCTTCTTGATGTTCTTCTACCGGCCCGAGGCGACCGCCGCGTGGAACGACATCGCCAACCTCGAGACCTCGGTGACGTTCGGCCTGCTGGTCAGGAACATGCACCGATGGGGGGCCCACCTCATGGTGCTCGCCGTGTTCCTCCACATGGCCCGGGTCTTCTACCACGGCGCCTACAAGCCGCCCCGCGAGTTCAACTGGGTGATCGGCGTGATCCTGCTGACCCTCACGCTGTTGCTGTCGTTCACCGGCTACCTGCTCCCGTGGGACCAGCTGGCGCTGTGGGCCGTGGCGGTGGGCACCGAGATGATGGGCTTCACGCCCGTGTTCGGTCAGGAGGTCAGATTCGTCTTGCTGGGCGGGGCCGAGATCGGCCCCGAGACGCTGCTCCGATGGTACGTGCTGCACGTGTTGTTCTTCCCGTTCATCATCGTCATCTTCATGGCGATCCACTTCTGGCGTGTCCGCAAGGACGGCGGCATCTCCGGGCCGCTGTGATGCGAACCGTGCGACTGGAGCGATGACATGACCGAGATCCCCGAACACCTCCTCAAGCGGGCCCAGCAGGCCCGCGAGAAGGCCGGCGCGGACACCGGCGGAGAGGCCGCGTCCGGGGCGGAGCCCGGTGGCGGCGAGTCGGGCGGTGCCGAGTCGGGTGGCGCCGCGAGCGCCGAGGAGTCGCGGATCCCCGCCCACCTGCTCGAGCGCAGCAAGGCCGCCCGCGCCAAGGGCGGCGACGCCGGCGGCGAGGGTGGCGGCGAGGGTGGAGGTGGCGGTGTCGCCGTCGCCGACAAGGTCGGTCAGGTCGTCACGGCGGCGCCCGGAGGTGGCGGCGTGCCCGTCGGCGCCGGCCCCGGTGGCCACACCCAGCGGCTGCTGACGGTCGTCAAGAGCGGGTCGATCCAGGAGGTCAAGGCCACCCCGGTCGACAAGGTCCACACCTGGCCGCACCTGCTCGCGGCGGAGTTCGTGGCCTCCCTCGCCTGCCTCGTGTTCACGTTCTTGTTCTCGATCTGGGTCAACGCCCCGCTGCTCGAGCTCGCCAACGACAACTTCACGCCGAACCCGTCGAAGGCGCCGTGGTACTTCATGGGCTTGCAGGAGCTGCTGGCCTGGTTCCACCCGATGATCGCCGGCGTGACGATCCCGGGTGTCGCGCTGATCGTGTTGATCTTCGCCCCGTACATCGACCGCAACCCCTCGAACAAGCCCGAGGACCGCAAGTTCGCGACGTCGTTGATGACGGTGCACCTGATGTTCTGGGCCGTCTTGACCATCGTCGGCTCGTTCTTCCGGGGCCCCGGCTTCAACTTCGTCCTTCCCTGGACCGACGGCTTGTTCTTCCACCTGTGATCCGAACGATGATGACCCCCACCACCCCTTCGGAACCGTTCGGATCCGGAAGGAGCCCCCAATGAGTGCAACCGGAATCATCGTCATCGCCGTCGCCGCGGTGGTGATCCTCGGCGCGCTGGCGTTCGCCACGCTCGCCCGTCGCTCCGACGTGCGCGGTGCGGGCGCGCTGAGCTCCGAGACCGTGCGCCGCGACCGATCGGCGCGCGCCCAGCAGGCCGATGCCCGCGAAGCCGGCGCGTCCACCGCCGCCGACGTCGAGGCCGCCGGTCGTCAGGCTCGCACCGGCACCGCCGTCCAGAAGGCCGCCGACCCCGCCCCCGTCGAGTGGACCCCGCCCGACCCCGAGGCGCTCGGCGTCAGCCGGCGGCAGTTCCTCAACCGGGCGACCGTGTCGCTGATGGGCGCCGGCATCGGTGCGTTCGCGGCGGCCAGCTTCGTCGGCTTCCTGTGGCCGACCGCCACCGGTGGGTTCGGCGGGCGGGTGCCCGTCGGCCGCGTCGACGACGTGCTCGCCGGCATCGAGAGCGGCAGCGGGTTCTTCTACTCGTCGGTCGCCCGCACGTGGATCACCGAGTACCCGGCCGAGGCGTTGTCGTCGGCCGAGGACCTCTACGACCCGATCCTCATGCCCGGGCTGCGCGCCGGGCTGATCGCCAACTACCAGAAGTGCCCGCACCTCGGCTGCCGCGTGCCCGAGTGCCTCTCGAGCCAGTGGTTCGAGTGCGGGTGCCACGGTTCGCAGTACAGCCGCGTCGGCGAGTACCGCGGCGGCCCCGCGCCGCGCGGGATGGACCGCTTCCCGCTCGAGATCTCGCCCGCGGGCGACGTCACGGTCGACACCGGCAACCTGATCCCGGGCATGCCGATCGGCACCAACACCACCGGCCAGGAGGCCGAGGGTCCGAACTGCATGGGAGAGGCCGACCACTGATGCTCGCTCTGTCCACCACGGCGATCGCGTGGTTGATCGCGGTCGTCGTCGCCCTCGGCTGGGCGGTCTACGCGTTCTTGAACCTGCGCAGCGCGCGCTCGGAGATCGGCTCGGAGCTCGAGCTGGCCGCCAACCGCAAGCCGTACTACGACGACGAGGAGCTCGAAGGCCCGCGCCTCGAGCGCATGCAGGTGCTCGGCGTGCTGATGCTCGCCGTGGTGGTCATCGGCCTGCCCGCCTACTGGATCTACGAGCCGAGCCGGCAGGCCGGCGCCGAGGACCAGCAGGCCGCGAACTTCGTGCGCTGGGGCGCCGATCTGTTCGCCAGCACCGAGGACGGTGGGTTCAACTGCGCCGGCTGCCATGGCGGCATGTCCGGCGTGGGCGGGGTGGCACCGTTCAACGTCGCCGACCCGCTCACCGGTGAGGTCACCGCCGTCGACTGGGAGGCACCCGCGGTCAACACGATCTTCTACAAGTTCAGCGAGGAAGAGGTCGAGTTCATCTTGGTCTACGGGCGCCCGTTCTCCCCGATGTCGCCGTGGGGCCTCGACGGCGGCGGGCCGATGAACTCCCAGCAGATCGAGACGCTGATCGCCTACATGCAGAGCATCCAGATCCCCCGCGAGAACTGCGGTCCCGGCGAGGACGATCCGCGCAGCTGCCCGTCGGGCAACCTGCCCGCCGACATCCAGGGCGACATCGACACCCTCGCCCGGCAGGCGGTCGACGCCGGCACCTACGACAGCTACGGCGAGGCCCTGTTCAACCTCGACCTGGCCGGTGGCGCGTACAGCTGCGCCCGCTGCCACACCCAGGGATGGAGCTGGGGCAGCCCGGGCGTCACCGGCGCCGGTGGGTTCGGCCCGAGCCTGATCGGCGGCGCCGCCAACCGCCAGTTCCCCGACGAGGCGGACATGATCGAGTTCATCCGGAACGGATCGCAGTTCGGTCAGCAGTACGGCATCCAGGGCCAGGGCAGCGGCCGCATGCCCGGCTTCGGTGCGATGCTGACCGACGAGCAGCTCCGGGCCGTCGTCGAGTACGTGCGGAGTCTCTAGAATGCTGTCGACCATCGCCACCACCTTCACCTCGACCGTCCTGGCGGTCGGTTGGGAGCCAGAGCTGCGCGGCCTGTTGACGGTGATCATCGCCGTCGCCGCGCTCTGCGGCAGCATCTACCTGATCCTCGGCACCAACCTGGGTGCCCGCCTCGGTTTCCTGGTCGCCTTCACCGGTCTCGCGGGCTGGATGGTGCTGATGGGGATCCTGTGGTGGATCTACGGGATCGGCCTCACCGGCGAGGACCCGTCGTGGCGCCAGGTCGAGGGTCGCACCGTCATCCAGGACGTCGAGTCGCTGACCGCCGCCGGCGTGCTCGACGCGCGGGTGCCCGTGAGCCCCGACGACGACCCGCTCACCAAGGCGGACGCGGTGCGCGAGCAGCTCACCGCCGAGGGCTGGGAGACGATCGCCGAGGGCGAGGGCGGCTTCGGACAGGCCGCCAGCGCCGCCGGGACGTTCCTGCAGGAGACCGGCGCGTTCGACGCCGGCGAGTTCCAGGCCACGCTGATGTTCCAGACCGGTGGCGAGCGCTGGCCGAAGATCAACGAGTCGCTCGACTTCCTCGCGTTCTTCCACACGCCGAACTACGCGTTGGTCGAGGTGGCACCGCTCGAGGAGCTCCGGCTCGAACCCGGACGGGCACCGGTGCAGCCACAGATCGACGACGAACGAGCGCGCCAGTACGTCTACATGGTCCGCGATCTCGGCTCGCTCCGCCAGCCGGCGGCGCTGCTCACGATCGGTTCCACGCTCGTGTTTCTCTCACTGTGCTGGATGCTCCACCGCCGCGACCGCATCGTCGCCGAGAACCGGGCTGCCGATCTCGTCCCGGCGGGTTGACCGATGGGCCAGTACCTGCCGATCGCCGTGCTGCTGGTGCTGGCGATCGTGTTCGGCCTGCTCAGCTACGCGGCGGCGAAACTGCTGGCCCCCCGTCGCCCGTCCGTCGCCAAGTCGGCCCCCTACGAGTGCGGCATCGTGCCGCGCCGCGAACCCCCCGAGCGGTTCCCGGTCGGCTTCTACATCGTGGCGATGCTGTTCATCATGTTCGACATCGAGATCATCTTCTTGTACCCGTACGCGGTCGAGCGCGGCGCGCTCGGCGTCTACGGCTTCTGGGCGATCCTGTTCTTCTCGGTGATCTTCTTCCTCACGTTCGTGTACGAGGTCGCCCGTGGTGGGCTGGACTGGGGGCCGATCGGTCGTCAGCGCGATCTGTCGGACGAGGCCGCGATGGTGTCACCGGAGCGCACCGCGGCCTCCACGGTACGTCGGGTCGGCACCGAGGGGCGCGTGCCCGTCGCAGCGGGTGGCGACCGATGAACCAGCCGACCACCATCGCAACCATCGACGTGACGAGGAGCGAACCATGGGTGTCGTGAACGACGTGCTCGACGACGGTCTCGGGGGCCTGACCCACAACGTGATCACCGGCAAGCTGGAGGACCTCGTCAACTGGTCGCGGTCGCGCTCGTCGTGGCCGGCCACGTTCGGCCTCGCCTGCTGCGCGATCGAGATGATGGCGACCGGCGCCGCCCACTACGACATGTCGCGCTTCGGCATGGAGGTGTTCCGGGCGTCGCCCCGCCAGGCCGACATCATGATCGTCGCCGGCCGGGTCAGCCAGAAGATGGCGCCCGTCCTGCGTCAGGTCTACGACCAGATGATGGAGCCCAAGTGGGTGATCTCGATGGGCGTGTGCGCGTCGAGCGGGGGGATGTTCAACAACTACGCGATCGTGCAGGGTGTCGACCAGGTCGTGCCCGTCGACGTGTACGCGCCCGGATGCCCGCCGACGCCCGAGACGCTGATCCACGCGATCGAGACGCTGCACCAGA
>SKSP01000371.1 GCA_007122945.1 Ilumatobacteraceae bacterium
TCACGTGGCTGCTGGAGCCGATGATCGAACGGTGCGGATTCCGGATCGAGCACACCGACACCTCCGCGGACGGCGTGTTCGCCGACTACGTCGCCCGAGCCGAGTGACGCCCGACGCTACGAAGAACCAGATCACCGACTGGGACGAAGGTGGGATGCGGCGTCGCGCCCAAATGATCCGGGGCCCGCGGTCGAGGAGCACGTGTTCGAAGACCCGCCCGGCCAGCTCCACACGAGGAGGATCGCCGACACGGGCAAGACCACCGCGGCGATGACCTCGACCGCGGTCGCGGCCCCCGCGGCCAGGTCTGCAGCACGATGAACAACCCGATCGCCGTCGCCATGCCGGTCAGGATCGCCAGGCCGTCCAGGCCGTCCAGGCCGTCGTCGGCCATGTGCGCAGGTTCGAATCCTGCCGAGGGCACACGAGCATCACCGTCGGCCCTCAACGGGGACGAACACCTCGATGCTGTCGTGGACGATCTGCGCCGAGATAGCTTCGTCTGATCCGGTCGAACGACGGCAACACCTCGGTCCAGCAGCTCGGCGACCTCGACACCCGCGATCGAGCCGTTCGTGTCGTCCTGTCGGCGCTCCGAATGGTGGCGATCACTGCTGCGATGATCGCCGGATACATCGTGCTCCCCGTCCACGACTCGGCGATGCTCCCCATCTGGCTCGCTGTCGTCGTGACGGTGCTGACCGTCGCCGGCGCAGCGGTGTACGCGCGATGGTCGATCATGCGATCGCAGTTCCCGATGCTGCGCGAGCTCCAGACGATCGCGTTCATCGTGTCGCTCTCGATCATCGGGTTCGCCGCGGTGTACGCCTCGGTGGCGTACGCCGACGAGGCCGCGTTCTCCGAGCCCCTCGATCGCATCGGAGCGCTGTACCTGTCGGTCGTCACGGCCTCGACCGTCGGGTTCGGTGACATCCACGCCCGCAGCGATTCGGCCCGCATCGCGGTGATGCTCCAGATCGTCACCAGCATCGGCCTCGTCGGCGTCGCCGTCCAGATGATCCGACGAGCGTCCGCTCGACGGTCAGCGGACGTCCACGGGGACGGATGAGCGCTGCGTCGTCGAGGCGCTCGGCCACACCCAGGGTGGTTGCTCCGCCCTCGGGCGGTCGAGCGGGAACGACGTGCCAGCTTCCGGTCTGCACCACGGCGACTGCCCGTGCTGCCGCGGTGACGTAGCAGCCGTCACCCCGACGTCACCGTCGTTCGTCGTCGCTTCACCGCCCCTGACGGAGTCGACGAGCGTCGGGAACGTCGGTTGCCGAATCGCCGGGTGGTTCGTGTGGGCACCCGAGCGTTGCCCGACTCCTCGAATCTCCGCCGAGTCGCCAACCGCGCCTCGGGTCACCGGTTCCGATTCGATCCCGCGAACATCGAGCGGTGGCTCGCTCTCGCTGTGCGATCACTCACCCGGGGTCTCGCGGACGAGGCTCATGACGAACTCGGCGCCGCCGGTGGTGGCCTCGCGCACGATGATGTCGCCGCCGTGTCGTCGCGCGACCCGTTGGCACAGCGCGAGGCCGAGACCGGTACCGGCCCGATCGAGGCCGCCGGACCCTCGTCGGAACGCATCGAAGATCAGCTGCCGCTCGTGCTCGGGCACACCGTCGCCGTTGTCGCTCACGACCAAGTTCCAGCCCGCGGCCGTTCGACTCACCTCGATCCGCACCACCGGGTCGCGGTCGGCGGGGACGTAGGCGAGCGCGTTGGCGACGAGGTTCTGGAGCACCTGGACCAGCATGACCCGGTCGCCGACGATCTCGCTGTCCGCGACCAGCGTGACCGTCGCCCGACGAGCGGTGATGGGGTCGACGAGGCGATCCGTCACCTCCTCGACGAGATCCTGCAACGAGAGGGCCTCGCTCTCGATGGAACGCCCGTCGGCGATGGCGAAATCCAGCAGATCGGCGACGAAATCGGACAGGTTCCGTGCCGACGTCCGGATCAGATCGATCGCCTCGACGGTCTCGGCCGACCATTGTTCCTGGCCGCGCAAGAGGAGCTCGGCGAGGCCGTGGATGGTGGACAGCGGACTCCTGATGTCGTGGGCGACCGCATACACGAAATCACGCAGCTGGTCGTTCGCGTCGGTGAGATCCGCGGTTCGCGCGTGCACCGTGTCGAGCTGTCGGTACAGCAGGGCGTTCTGGAGCGCGATCGCGGTGGTGTCGGCGAGCGCTTGCAGCAACCGCAGCTCGTCCGCGGTCGGCCGGCGGGTGACGGACCAGTACGTGCCGATCGCCGCGATCGGGTCCTCGGTCCGGACGGGCACCATGACCAGGCTCTTCACGAACGTCGGGCGGTACACGTCGTGCGGGATCCGGTCATCGAGGTAGATGTCCTCGATCACGGCGACCTCACGATGCTGCATCGCCCATCCGCTGATGCACGCGCTCACCGGGAACCGCTGCCCCTTCCAGAGCGGCGAGATCGCGTCCTCGTCGACGTAGTGGCACTCGTCGCCCTCGCGCAGCACGAACGTCGCGCCGTCCGCACCGGTGAGTTGCCGGGCGACCGAACGAACGAGCGCGGCGACGTCGTCGACGGTGCGAGCGTCGGCCAGTGCACGAACGACGTCGGTCAGACTCGACCCGTCAGGTTCGGGAGGTGAGGAACCGACCGTCGAACCACCCATCGCAGCATCACCCGCCTCGACCGCCCGCGCGTGAGCTCGTCGCCCGTCGTCGACCAGCGCGGTCACCGCGTCGAGGAAGTCCGCGATGGCGAACGGCTTGTGGACGACCCGGTGCGCGCCCACAGCGTGCGCCCGCTCGACCAGCACGGGGTCGGTGTCGCCCGTGACGACGAGCACCCGACGCCTGGACCACTGCGGATCGCGCTCGGTGATCCGGTCGAGCGCATCGAAGACGTCGCCGCCGGCGAGGTGCACGTCGAGCGTGACGAGATCAGGATCGAACGCCTCCACCGCTTCGACCACACGATCGGGATCCCACTCGAACTGGACCCGTGTGATCCCGACCGTCTCCAGGACCCGTCTGACCAGCACCCGCTGCGCGGCATCATCGTCCACCACCAGCACCCGCACATCGGCCAGATCGTGGTGGCGATGGCGCTCGTGCCCGGTCACCGAGCCATCCCATTCGACGACACCATGTCGGAAAAATGTAACAGGAACCCGTACTCGCACCGTTCTGCCATCACGGAACGGCGCTACCCGCCGGGGACCGCCCGCTCACCGACCGCCGGGACCGGGCCGTTGCCGGGTACGACGAGCCGTTCGACGACCGTGGTGACGAGCTCGTCGGTGATGGGCTCCTTCGCGAGGAGTCGTCGGTAGAAGAGCGGTCCGGCCACGAGAGCCACAACGGTGCCGGGGTCGACGCCGGCGGGGAAGCACCCGTGCCGGACGCCGAGCTCGACGGCGGCTCGGAGCCGCGCGGTCCCCTGTGTCAGGAGACGCTGTTGGAGCGCGAGCACCTCGCCGTCCGCCTCCGCCTGGCTCAGGAGTGCGGCGAGCTGGGGCACGAAGGGCGAGTCGTTGAGGATCCGCTGCAGCCGGGTGAGCTCGGCGACGACGTCGGCGACCGGATCACCGCTCGGGGGCCGCTCCGAGGGGTCGGCCGGCAGGTCCGCGAGCGCGTCGAGGAGCAGGTGGGTCCGGTCGGGCCAGTGGCGGTAGACGCTGGCGCGGCCGACGCCGGCGGCCTCGGCGACGCGCTGGTGGGTGACGGCCTCGATGCCCGCGGTCCGTACGAGGTCCCGCACGGCCGCGACCACGGCGTCGCGCGTGCGAGCGACCCGGGGATCGACGGCATCGGGCTGCGTCGGCACGTCCTCACCCTAGCCGAGTTGCGAGACACTTCGTCTCACTGTAGGTTGCGAGACGATTTGTCTCAGAGATGGAGGGCATGGGATGGCCAGGTGGCTGTATCGGGTCGGTGTGCGGGCGGTCGAGAACCGCCGTCGGGTCGTGGTGGTGTGGCTAGTGGCGGTGGTGACGCTCATCGGCGCGGGGAGGGGCCTGGGTGGCGAGTTCAGCGAGGAGTTCGGGATCCCCGGCACCGGCAGCCACCAGGCCCAGGAGCTGCTGGCCGACCGGTTCCCCGAGCAGTCGGGCGGTTCGGCCCGGCTGGTGTTCGCGATGGCGGACGGCCGGCTGGACGCGGCCGGCTCGCGCGCCGCGGTCGAGGCGACGCTCGACGCTGTCGGTGCGCTGCCGGACGTGGCGATCGTCGGCGACCCCTTCGCGGGCACGGGGGGCGCCCTGTCCGAGCAGGGGGACATCGGCTACGCGGACGTCCGGTACCGCCACCCGATCGATCAGCTCGGCAGCCACACCGTCGAGGACCTCGATCGGACCGTGCAGGTGGGCCGAGAGCTCGGCGTGCAGGTCGAGCTGAGCGGCGAGCTGCCCGCGTACTACCAGTCGCCGCACCTCGGCGGAACCGAGCTGGTGCTCAAGGTGGGCGCCGCGCTGGTGATCATGTTGGTGGCGTTCGGGTCGGTGCTGGCGACCGGGCTGCCCGTGGGTCTGGCGCTGGTGGGGCTGGCGGCCGGCGCTGCGCTCGTCCACCTGCTCGCACTGGTCGTCGCCGTCCCCTCGAGCAGCCTGCTGCTGGGCGTCATGCTCGGTCTCGGCGTGGGCATCGACTACGCGTTGTTCATCGTCACCCGCCACCGCGAGCACCTCGCGGCGGGCGTCGGGGTCACCGACTCGATCGGACGGTCGATGGCCACCGCCGGCCAGGCCGTCGTGTTCGCCGGCGCCACGGTGATCATCGCCATCGGCGGTCTCACCGTGGCCGGCATCCCGGCGGCCACCATCATGGGCGCGTCGGCCGCCATCGTCGTCGCCGTGATGGTCCTCGCCGCGGTGACCCTCCTCCCGGCACTGCTCGGCTTCGCCGGCGCGGGCATCGACCGCGTCCGGGTTCCCGGTCTGACGCCTCGCGCCGCGACCGACGCCGACAACCGCTGGGGTCGCTGGGCCCGGCGCGTCGCCCAGCGGCCGTGGCCGTACCTGGTCGGCAGCGTCGCCGCGCTGCTGGTGCTCGCCAGCCCCGTTCTCGGCATGCGCATGGCCATGCCCGACGCCAGCACCGCCGCCGAAGGGTCGACCCGTCGCATCGCCCACGAACTGCTCGTGGACGGCTTCGGCGCCGGGTTCTCGGGACCCCTGCTCCTCGCCCTCGAGCTCCCGACCGGCGACGACCCCGAGACCGTCGTGGCCGACCTGCGGGCCGCCATCGCCGCCGACCCAGCCGTGGCGCACGTCAGCCAGGCAGTGCTCAACGGCTCGGGTGACACCGCCGTTCTGCAGGTGACACCGCGCACCGCTCCGCACGACGCAGCCACCCAAGATCTCGTGCACCGCCTTCGCGACGACACCGTCCCCGCGGCGCTCGCCGGCACGAACGCCGACGTGCACGTCGGCGGCACCAGCGCCCAGCACATCGACCTCACCGACCGGGCCGCCCAACGGCTCCCGTGGTTCATGGCCACGATCATCGGGCTCTCGCTCGCCCTCCTCACCGTCGTCTTCCGCTCGGTGTGGGTGCCCGTCAAGGCCGCCGCGATGAACCTGTTGTCGATCGGCGCCGGCTATGGCGCCGTCGTCGCGGTGTTCCAGTGGGGATGGGGCGCCACGGTGTTCGGGCTCGACGGGCCGGTCCCGGTCGTGTCCATGGTCCCCATGATCATGTTCGCCGTCCTGTTCGGGCTCTCGATGGACTACGAGGTGTTCTTGTTGTCCCGCACCCGGGAGGAGTACCTGCGCACCGGCGACAACACCGGCAGCGTGGTGGCCGGGATCTCCACCACCGCCCGGGTGATCACCTCGGCGGCGCTCGTCATGATCGTCGTGTTCGCCGGCTTCGCCATGGGCGACAACATCATCATCCAGCAGATCGGGCTCGGTCTCGCCGTCGCCGTGCTCCTCGACGCCACCGTCGTTCGCGCCGTGCTGGTCCCCTCCACGATGGTCCTGCTCGGTGAGCGGAACTGGATCATCCCCACCTGGCTGGACCGCCTCCTCCCTCACATCGACGTCGAAGGAAGCGGTCGCGGCGGCGATGTGACGGCGAGTGCCGACTCCGACGCTCAGGGTCGCGCTGCGGTGTACGGCTGCCAGTGGCCGGCGTCGAAGTCGTAGAGCTTGCAGGCACGTGTCGCTCGCACGTAGTCCCGCACCGAGAATCGTGACGATCTCACCGTGTTCGGGTATGCGCCGGCGATCGCCGCGGCAGCCTTCGGCAACTGATGGAACGGGATCCGCGTGTCGACGTGGTGGGGGACGTGGACGAAGATGTTGTGGAACCACAGCCGGTTGACGACGCTCGGAAGCCGCACGATGGTGGTCGACTCCATCTGCCCGTTGAACTGCGACCAGGCGCGCCGCGTCCACCAGCGGATGTCGGGCGCCACGTGATGGACGTACACCGTCCATCCGATGATCTGCATGAACAACAAGAACGGCACGACGAGGACCTTCACCGGCACCCACAGCGCGCCGACCCACCCGGTCGTGAGCGCGCCGAACACCACCGACGCCGCGGCCACCACCACCAGCGCCGACCCGAGGGCGACCTTGTCGCGCACGATCGCGCGACGGCGCTTGCCGGGGGCGTTGAAGCGCCACATCTTCTGCCACCACACGGCGCGCGAGAAGTACGCCCCCGATCCGACACACGACCACTCGAGCCGATGGCGCATCCGGGCGAACCTGCCGAGTCCTCGGTACTCGTCGACGGTCAGCGGTTGCCAGACGAAGTCGAACCCCTGGCGGGTGGTGTACCCGTGGTGGATGCGGTTGTGCCCCAGGTCCCACGCCGCCTCGACGTGCACGCTCGGCGCCATGCACATCCGAGCGATCACGCGGTTCGCACGGCGGGAGCCGAACAGCGCCCCGTGCGAGGCATCGTGGCCGAGCACGAACAACCCCGACACGCCGAGACCGGCGAGCGGCCACAACACGGCGAGTGCCCACCAACGATCGGTCAGAGCCAGGCCGACCACGGGCACGATGTACAGCACGGCCGCCTGCAGCAACGTCAGCGAGGCCCGAGCCACGGACCGCTGGTAGCAGGCCCGTGGGATCACCGCCCGCACATCGTTGAGGGACCGAGTGCGAGGGCGCGGTCGTGCCGGTGCGTCGGGACTCATCGACGCCAGAAGCTAGGTGTCCGACGTGCCGGTCGGTAGGGACTTCGGTCCCCAGTTCCGTGATCCGGCAGCCAGCACGATGTCCGGAAACAGCCCGGAGAGCGACCGTTGGAGAACCTTCGTGCAGCGAGGTGCTGCCGTTCACTGGCGGTCGTTGCGGAGCCGGCTGTGGTGGTCGACCAGCGATCCCTGAACGGGCGGTCGACCGTGGGCCTCACGACCGGTGCTGGTCGACGAGCTTCCAGGCGCTGGGCAGGAGCAAGGCGGCGGCGATCGCCTTGAGGGCGTCGCCGACGAGGAAGGGATAGACACCGAGCTCGAGGCCGGTGGCGAGATCGACCCCGAGGAACCCGATCAGCCACGGCAACCCCGCGGCGTAGATCAGCAGGGACCCAAGACCGGCGGTGGCAATCGTTGCGAAGACCGACCGGTCGGCGCGTCGGCGCGCCAGGAGGCCGACGACGATCGCTGCGGGAACGTACCCCACGATGTAGCCGAACGAGGCGAATGCCCATCCCGAGCCCTGGCCGGCGAAGATGGGTGCGCCGGCCACGCCGACGCCGAGGTAGAGCATTGTGCCGAGTGCGGCTCGTGCGGGTCCGAGCGCCGCGCCGTTGAGCACGACGGCGAAGGTGGCCAGCGAGAGCGGCACCGGCGTGAACCACAGTGGGATCGCGATCTGCCCAGCGACGATCAAGAACGCGGTGCCTGCGAGCACGAGGGCGGCGTCGCGGGCACGGGTGCGTGGGATCAGGTCGGCGAGGACGGGCTGACGGAAGGCGGTCGTGGTCGACATCGGAATTCTCCTGAACGTTGTTCAATGAACGGCGTTCAGGCTACGTCGAGGGCGCTGTCCCGTCAACAATGGGGATCATGACCGGCAGCCTCACACGGGCGGGCATCGTCGACGTCGCCCTCGAGCTACTCGCCGACGGGGGCCTGCACGCGCTCGCGATGCGGCGGATCGCCACCGAACTGGGCGTTCAGCAGAGCGCGCTGTACTGGCACTTCGAGAACAAGCAGCAGCTGCTCGGGGCGGTCGCGGACCGGATCGTCGCACCGATCGCCCGACCTGCCGCCGGGGATCGATCGGCGCGGATCGAGACGCTGGGATCGCGCCTGCGCGAGGAACTGCTCCGCTATCCGGACGGGGCGGAGCTCGCCGCTTCCGCGTACGCCTTCCGGCTCGGGGCGCAACAGCCGTTCCAGCGGTTCGCCGATGAGCTGGTCGATGGGGGATTGACCCTCGACGACGCCGAAGCCGCCGCATCCGTGCTGGTGCACTTCGTGTTCGGATACACGGCCGACGAGCAACAGCGCCGGCAAGCAGCCGCGCTCGGAGCCATCGAGCACGACCACGCATCCGACGCGACGACGGTCGCCGACCGGTTCTCGAGGGGACTCCGCCTGATCCTGCGCGGTGTCGACGCCCAGGACACGAGCGCGTCTTGACATTTGCATAGGAGTCCTATACATATGGCGCGATGAGCCCGCTCCCCAACACCATCACTCCCGAACTGGCCGCTCCCGAACTCGCCGTGTCGCACTGGTTCAACACCCCGACCCCGCTGTCGCTCGCCGGCTTGCGGTCCAGCGTGGTGGTGATCGAAGCGTTCCAGATGCTGTGCCCCGGCTGCGTGGCCCACGGCCTCCCACAGGCACAACGCGTCGCGAACACCTTCGGCTCCGACGTCGTCGTCATCGGCCTCCACACCGTGTTCGAGCACCACGACGCCATGACTCCGGTGTCGCTCGACGCGTTCTTGGACGAGTACCGGATCACGTTCCCGGTCGGTGTCGACGAACCCGCGCCCGACGGCGGCGCACCGGTGACCATGCGCCGGTTCGGGCTCCAGGGCACGCCCAGCCTCCTCCTGGTCGACCGCCGCGGCCGGCTTCGCCTCAACGCCTTCGGCCACGTCGACGACCTCGACCTCGGCGCCCGGATCGCCCGCCTGATCGACGAGCCCCGCCCCGACCCCGACGCCGCGTCCTGCGACCCCGACACCGGGTGCGTCGTCCCACCCTCCACCGACGACCACACCCTGGAGACCTCATGACCACCATCCCCGGCTACCGCTACGGCGCCGACCTGACCGCATCGCCCGTCGGCCTCGGCGGGCTCGACCTGCTCCTGGAGACCCTGCTGTGGACCGACGACGACGCCGCCGCGCTTTCCTGGCCGCCGACGGCCACTCGAACGAGGTGGTCGACGCGATGCACACCGCCTGGTTCAAGGCGGTGACCCTCACGGTCGCGCTCTGGGCCCAGCCCTACGCACCGGAGACGTGGTGAATCCGAGCAGACTGGCGCGATGCCAGCCGGCGCCGACGACCTCGACCGCAAGCTCCTCGACGCGATCGAGCGACTCGGCCGCGCCCTGCGGGTCGCACGCCAGCGGATCGCCACCACCCTCGGCGTGACCACCCTCCAGATCGAGATCATCGACCGCCTCGACCACCTCGGCCCGCTCCCGGTCGGACGACTCGCACGAGAGCTCGACGTCACGCAACCGACCGTCAGCGACGCCATCGCCACCCTCGAACGCAAGGGATTCCTCGAGCGGAGCCGCAGCACCGACGACGGCCGCATCACCGTCGCGCAGCTCACCGTCACCGGCCGAGCCACCGCAGCGACGATCCGCGACGAGCTGCACGCCCTGCAACCCGACCCGCACCAGGCGCATCGGCCCGAGCGCGCGATCGCGCTCGAGGTGCTGCTCCGAGAGATCCTCCGCCTCCAGCGAGCAGGCGTCATCACCATCAACCGCAGCTGCTTCAGCTGCCGCCACTACCAGCCACCCACCGGCGGCACCCCCGCCCACTGCCTCCTCCTCGACACGCCACTCGAACCCGCCCAGCTGCGCGTCGACTGCCCCGACCACGACCCCGCCGACGGTCCCGACCCTCCGCGGTCAGGTTCGCGGTCAGGCCCGGCGGTCAGGCGTCGAGGATCAGCCGCATGAGTTCCTCGGGCATCGACGAGGCGCGAGGCCCGTCGCCATGGTCGGGCCCGGTGGTCACGCAGCGGCCCCACATCGCGTCATAGACAGCTCGGATCTTCACCTGCGCACCTTCGTCCTGGCCGCCGAAGCGTCGACCGACGTCGCGGCGACGCTGTTGGATCGCCGTGGCGAGATCAGCAAGCATCGGGCCGTCGGGTTCGCGGCTCGTTGCGAGCAGGGTTGCGGCTGCGATGCCGAACGGCCCCGAGATCAGCGCGTCATCCGCGTCCAGCCAGCTCCGCAGGTCCGCTCGTTCGTCGCCGGTGTCGGGGACCGGGTTCGTGAACAGCGGCGCGATCGCGGCGTCGATGAGGGCATGCCGCGAGGGCCACCGGCTGTAGACGGTCGAGCGCGGGACGCCCGCGTAGCTCGCGACGGTTCCGATGGTGCACCCAGCCGAGCCGGCGGTGCGGATCAGGTGGCGGGCGGCATCGAGGATGTCTCCGTCGAGCTGCGGATTGCGGGGTCGACCAGCCATCACGTCCTCCACCCGACGGACTACCCAGAACTGCTGGCCCGAAACCCTCCCGGTGACCGGGACCGGCCGCGAGCGATCGCTCACCAGTCGGACGTCATCGCCACGTCGTGACCGCGGGACAGAACACACGTGTGTGACGGCGGATCACGTCGCCGAGTCAGACGGACTCGCCGGGCCGGAGCGCCCGGGGCGGGTGCGGTTGGCCCGCGACCAGATGTCGAGCGCGGAGGGGTCGGTCGGTGCCGGGTGACCGAACCGGAGGAGCGCGGCGGCGATGACGTCGCGGGCTTGGGGGGCGAGGGCGGCGAGGGCGTGATGGCGGTGTCGGCGTGGGCCGAGACAGACCTGGGCGATCGCCCCGGCCCCGTGCCGGGCGGCGATGTCGAGCAGCATGGCGATCTCGGCGCCCCAGCTCTGCACGATCGGTATCGCCTCGACGACCTGGCGGCGCACCGCGTACTCGCCGGCGAGCGGTTGCGCGATCGCGGCGAGCTCGGGAGCGAACAGCTCGAGCAAGGGTCGAGCGACGAGCTCGGTGGTCCGGCCGCCACCACCTTGATCGGTCGGGCGTCGGTAGATCGGCTTGACGATGGCGACGTCGTCGTCGATCAGGAGGGGTGCGGCGAGCTTGACGACCCAGTCGGCGGTGAACGTGGTGACGTCGCCATCGCACCACACGACGATGTCGCCGTTGCTGACCTGCAGCGTCGCCCACAGCGCGTTGCCCTTGCCGTCGCCGTCGCCGTGGAGGGCGTGGATCTGCTCGATGGGGATCACGGTGGCACCAGCGGCGGCAGCGACGTCGGCGGTCCCGTCGGTGCTGCGGTCGTCGAGGACGATCAGCTCGTCGAGCACGCCGTGAGCCTCGATGAGTTCGCGTCGGGCGGCTTCGACGATCGCACCGACGCTGTCGGCCTCGTTGCGGCACGGGATGCACAACGAGATGCTCCGGCCGTGCTTGTCGGCGGCGAGCCGCGCCGCGTCCCAGTCGTCGACGTCGAAGGTGCGCACAGCGCTCACCGGCAACCGCCCCTCGGGCGTCTGGCTGCCGCACGGCACCGGTACGGTGCTCGGCCATGTTCGTGTTCGGCGTCGTGAACGCCAGCCCCGATTCGCTCCACACCGGATCCGTCGTCGACGGGGCCTCCGCCGCGCTCGAACGGGGTCGGGCCCTGCTCGCGGCGGGAGCCGACGGTCTCGACGTCGGTGGTCAGGGTTCGACCGACGTCGCGGCCGTGGTGAGCTGGGACACCGAGTGGTCCCGCCTCGAACACGTGGTGCCCGCCCTCGCCGCGCTCGGGGTGCCGGTGAGCGTCGACACGTGGCGGCCGCAGGTCGCACGACGAGCGCTGCAGGCGGGCGCCACCGTGCTGAACGCCGCCGACGGGATGCAGAGCGACGACACGTGGCACGTCGCTGCCGAGTTCGACGTGCCGATCGTGATCCCGTTCCTGTCCGGCCCGAACCCGCGACAGATGCGACGCGTCGAACGCGACCCGATCGACGCGATCGGTGAGTTCTTCGAGGCGCGCCTCGCCGACGCCGACCGCTTCGCGTTGCGGCACCGTTGCATCCTGGACCCGGGCACCGGGTTCGCCCCGCCGGAATGGCCGTGGGACGACCGCTACCACTACCAGCGAGAGGTGTACACCCGGCTCGGCGAGCTCCGCCGCTTCGAATTGCCGCTGTACGTCGCGCTCCCGTGGAAACGCACCGCCGACCGCGACGAGTTGTTCGAGATCGTCGTGCGGTTCCAACCGGAGTACGCGCGGGTTCACGAGCCAGAACGGATCCGCGGCGTCGAACGCGAGTTGGGCATCACGAACTGAACGAGCTGAGCGGCCCGACCGCGGTCACCTCGTCGGGAGGCAACGTCTCGTCCCAACCGGTCGGGCATCGCTCGGGTGCGATCTCCGCGAGCGGCGCGAGCACGAACCGTCGCTCCGCGAAACGGGGGTGTGGCACGGTGAGCTCGTCGGACTCGATGACCATGTCGCCGAACAAGATGATGTCGACATCGAGCGTGCGTGGTCCCCACCGCACCACGCGTTGGCGCATCGCCGCGGCCTCCACCCGCTGGCAACGACGCAAGAAGGCGAACGGATCCAACGACGTCTCCACCTCGACCACCATGTTCAAGAACGGCCCTTGGTCGTCGGGGCCGCCCACCGGCGCCGTCTCGTACACCTGCGACATCGCCGTGACGTCGCCGAGCAGATCGACCGCGAAACCCAAGTAGCCGGCCCGATCCCCCAGGTTCGAGCCGAGAGCCACGAGCGCACGATGCCGGTCGGTGGCACCACCGAGCACGGCGAGATCCGACCGACGACGGCGGATCCGCACCGCCGTGGACGACACCACCTCGGGGATCGGCGGACGCAGTTTGACGACCGACACGTCGACCGCGTCCACACGGTCGAACCCGAGCACCACCTCCGCGACACGGTGCGCCAACCGCTCCAACAAGACATCTTTCGCTTCCCGCACCGCCGCGGTCACCCGCTCGACGACCAACCCGTAATGCACGGTCTCGGTCAGCTCGTCGGACGCCCCCGCGTCGCTGAGATCGGCGATCACCGACACGTCGATCTGCACCGGCTGCGCGATCTCCCGCTCGTGCGGCAACGCGCCCACGACCGTGGTGACGACGATCCCTTCGATGTCGATCCGGTCCCGGAACTGGCTCACATCCACCCGATCAACCGTACCGGGCCCGATCGCCACGACCCAGACGCCGTCGACACCGGGTGCCATCGGCCGACACGGCCCGACGTTCCGGCGTCGCGCGGGACCTACGATGTCGCCCATCGAACCGATCCGAGACACCTACGCCGAGGCGCGGGCCGCGTTCTCGAGCGCCGCCCGGGCCGCCGGCGCCCGCATCACCAGCCACCCTCACCCCGACCGCGGTCCCGACGGCGAGGAGCTGGCGACCGACATCGCATCGCTCGGGCCCGACGATCCCGCCGACGTCGTGCTCGTCGTGTCCGCCACCCACGGCGTCGAGGGGTACTGCGGCTCGGCGCTGCAGACGCAGTGGCTGCGGACCGGCACCGACGAGCGCCCGACCGACACCCGCGTGGTCCTGCTGCACGCGTTCAACCCGCACGGGTTCGCCTGGGTGCGACGGGTCAACGAGGACAACGTCGACCTCAACCGCAACTTCATCGACTGGAGCGAGGCACCGCCCGCCAACCCCGAGTACGCCGAGATCGCAGATCTGGTCGTGCCCGAGGCGTGGACCGAGGCCGAGCAGCAGCGCACGACCCTCGCCCTGCTGGCGATCGCCGACGAACGCGGGTGGGACCACCTCCAGGGCGTCGTCAGCGGCGGGCAGTACACGCACCCGACCGGGGTGTTCCACGGTGGCAGCGGGCCGGTCTGGTCGCACCGGTTGCTGCGCGAGGTCGCCGCCGCCGAGCTCGCCACCGCCGAGCGGCTCCGGATCATCGACCTCCACACCGGCCTCGGCGAATGGGGGCACGGCGAGCTGATCGTCCACGAGCCGGTGGGCAGCGGCCCGTACGAGCGGGCGCACGCGATGTGGGACGACGTCCGGTCGATGACCTCGGGAGAGTCCGTCAGCGCCGTGCTCCAGGGCGACTGGCTGGCGGCGATCCCCGACCTGCTCCCCGACGTCGAGGTGACCGCCGCCGCACTCGAGTTCGGCACCGTCGACATCGTCACGGTCATGCAGGCGCTGCGCGCCGACGCATGGCTGCACGCCCACGCCGATCCGCTCGGCCCCGGCGCCGACGCCGTGCGCTCCCAGGTCCGCGCCGCGTTCGCGGATGACGACCCGCGTTGGATGGAGACGGTCTGGGCCCGGTTCGCGCCCGTGATGCGGCAGGCCCTCGAACGGTCGGACACGGCACCGTGACGATCTGGACACCGTGACGATCTGATGGTCGGTTGTCCCGCGGTGTTCGCGGACCTGGTCGGCCCGGCGACGGCCATCGCCGGGGATTGCGAGGCGCGTGTCGGGCGCTTCTGGGAGCAGGGCGCCAACTCGTGGAGCTCGCTCGCCTACGTCGCCGTCGCCGTCGTGCTCGCACGGGCCGTCCAGCGCAACCGGCTCCCGCTCGGCGCGATCGTGCTCGCCGCCGCGATCGCGCTCGAGGGCCTCGGCAGCATCTTGTTCCACGGCACGCCGAGCGACGTCTCGCTCGCTGTCCACGACCTCGCCCTGCTGACGATCGCCGGACACGTCCTCGGCTGGTACCTCGGGCGCTTCCGCGCCGATACCGAACGCTGGTCCGTCGTGGGAGCCGGAATCGGGCTCGTCGGCGGTGGCGGCGTGTGGCTGGTCGAGCGGGGCAGCACGAGCGTCGTCATCGGCCTCACGATCGCCGCGATCGTGGTGGCCGACCTGGCTGCACGGAGGCGCGGGCTGCGACCGGTCGCCACTCGCGGGCTGGTGGTCCTGGCCGTCGTCGCCGGCGCGGCCTGGCTGCTCGGACGTTCCGAGAGCCCGCTGTGCGACCCGGAATCCCCGTTCCAGTTCCACGCCGCCTGGCACGTGCTGTCGGCGCTGTTGCTCCTCGCATGGACCGACCGGGCGTACAGCGTGGCGGGCACCGGCCACCCGATCCGTACCGTCCGTCGGATCATCGACCGCACCCTCGGCGGCGCCGCCTGGCTGATCGTCCGTGCGTTCCATCGCTCCGTCGACGTGCTCGGCCGACATCGCCTCCCCTCCCACCGCCCGGTCCTGCTCGTCGCCAACCACGGCAACGGGTTCGTCGACCCCGTGGTCGTCGCCGCCGTGCTGCGCCGCGTCCCCCGGTTCCTCGCCAAGTCGACCCTCTGGGACGTCTTCCCCGCCCGACCACTGCTCGCCCTCGTCGGCGTGCTCCCCGTGTACCGGGCCGACGACGGGAGCGACCCGGCGGTGAACTCGCGCACCTTCCGGGCGGCGTGGCGCGAGCTCGCGCTCGGAGCGACGGTGGCGATCTTCCCCGAGGGCACCACCGGCGACCGCAGCACGCTCGACCGGGTCCGCACCGGCGCCGCCCGTCTCGCCCTCGGCGCGCTCCCCGACGCACCGGACCTCGTCGTGCTCCCGATCGGGCTGGCGTTCGAGAGCCGGATCGAGACCCGCTCGCGAGCCGTCGTGGTGATCGGCGAACCGATCCCGGTGACCGAATGGTTCGCCGGCTGGCGTTCCGACGACCCGGCGCGCGCCGGCGCCACGCCCGCGGCCCTGCCGCGCGACGCCGTCGTCGCGCTCACCGCCGAGATCCGGCGTTCGCTCGAGGCGATCTCACCGGAGTTCCGCACCGTCGACGAACGCGAGCTGCTCCGTGCCGCCGCGCGTGTCGCGTCGGTCGACCGCCGACGCCAACGGCCGGCGCCGTTCGGCACGGTCGAGCGACTCGCCCGCCGGCTCGCAGCGGCACCCGACGCGGCGCGGGCCGGCGTCATCGACGCCTACCGGACCTACGCCACCCGCCTCCAGCTGCTGCGCCTGCACGACGACGACGTCCTGCCCCGGCGCGACTCGCGACTGCAGTTCGTCGGAGCGATCGGGGCGCTGTTCTTCCTCGGCTCGATCATGGTGACCGCCACCCTCGTCCACCTCCCGGCGATCCTGCTCGTGCTCGTGTCCACCGGTGTCGTGCGCTCGACCGCGACCAAGGGCACGGTCCGGCTCCTCGTCGGCGCGTTCTCCGGCCTGGCGACGTGGGTCGTGTTCGGCCTGATCGTGGCCGACGGGTGGGGCGCGGTGCTCGCCGGGGCGACCGTCGCGTTCGGCGGCGCGATCGCACTCGCCACCTGGTCGGTCCTGGTGCGAGCGCTCGCCCGGGTCCGCGGCTTCCTGCGGGCGCGCGACCGGGCCGCGCTCGTCCCCAGCGCCCTCGACGATCGCGCCGCGCTCGTCGCCGAGATCGAACGCGCCCTGGCCGTCACGCCGGTCATCGACGAGCGGACGGTCGAACCGCTGCCGGCCGCGGCCGGCGGTCACCGCCCGTGAACGATCAGCCGGGCGGTGTCGCCGTGCGCCGGCCGTGGCGGACCGCGCTCCGGATCGTGCTCGTCGTCGGGGCGATCGGGCTGTCCGTCGTCGTCCTCGGCCTCGCATTCGAGGAACTCGAGGTCGCGAGGATACGCGAGGCGCTGACGTCCCTCGGCGACGCCGAGGTGCTCGCCCTCGTCGCGATGTGGGTGCTCTGGCTCGCCTGCCAGGGGCTCCAGACCGCCGCACTCGTCGACGCCCTCCCGGTGCGGCGTGGTGTCCTCGCGTTCCTCGGGCCGACCGCGATCGCCTCGGTCGTGCCCGGCCCGAGCGACCTCCCGGTGCGCTACCGGATGTTCACCTCGTGGGGGTACTCGACGCTCGCCGCCGGGGTCGCCATCAGCGCGGGTGGGATCTTCAGCATCGGGATCAAACTCGTACTGCCGGTCGTCGCCGCGATCGGCCTCCTGGTGTTCGGCGTCCCACTCGACGGCACCCTGCGTACGCTCGTCACCGTCGCGCTCGTGATCGGCGTCGGCCTCGTCCTCGTCGGGCTCGTGCTGGGTTCCGAGCGACGCACCGCCGCCGCCGGTCGGGTCCTCCACCCGATCTGGGCGTTCACCGCCCGCCTGCTTCGCCGGGACGATCCCGATCAGCTCGGCGACCGCCTCGTCGTCGCGCGCGGTCGGTCGCTCGACATCCTCCGCGGGCACTGGCTGATGGCCACCTGGGGCACCTTCCTCAGCTCGATCACCAACCTGTCGCTGCTGATCATGACCTTGCGGTTCGTGGACGTACCCGCAGAGGTGGTCGGGTGGCCGCAGGTCTTCGTGGTGTTCGCACTCGTGCAGGGGCTCACCGTCGTACCCCTCACCGCAGGCAACGCAGGCGTCAGCGAGGTCGCCTACGTCGGGCTGTTGACGGCCGCCGCCGGACCGGCGTACGTCAACGAGGTCGCCGCCGCGGTGATCCTGTACCGCGTGCTGACCTGGCTCGTGATCATCCCCGTGGGGCTCGCTGCGCTCGGCGTCTGGCGACTGGGCACGCGCCGCGGGCCCGCCCGGGAGCCCGGCGGGCAGTAGATCGGGACGGCCATGAGCGCCCCGAGGAGCACAACGGCCTCGACGGCCCACACGCGCGGCCGCCGGCCCCTGGTGGACCTGGGCGACCCCGTGGAGGCCGACCGAGCCTTCCGGGTCTCGCTCGCCTGGCGCGAGCTCCGCCGCGGTTCGTCGACATCGGCACTGCGCGACTACCTGTTCGGGGTCGGCCCCGAGGCCATCGAACCCGGGCAGATGGACGCCCTCGACGTGCTGCTGACCCGCGAGTGCTGGCGGATGGCCGAGTTCGCCGAGGCGCTGCGCGTCGATCCGTCCACCGCGACCCGCACCGCACAACGCCTGGTCAACGCCGGTCTCGCCGTGCGGCGCACGCTCGCCGACGACGGGCGGGTCGTGCTCGTCGGGGCGAGCCCCGAGGAGCGCCGCCGACACCGCGCGGTCGCCGAGCGACGCACCGCCGCACTGTCGCGCCTGCTCGCCGAGTTCTCGTCCGACGAGCGCGAACAACTCGCCGACCTCCTCGGCCGCTTCGTCGGCGCGCTCGACGACCTCGTGGTCGAGCTGGGGAACGGGCCCGGCAACGAACTGGGGGGCGACCCCACCGACACGGGGACCAACCGCTAGGGTCGCCGCGGTGGCCGACCGGCAGGACTTCGCCGAGCAGGCGATGCAGTACGCACCGCAGCTGTACTCGGCGGCGCTCCGGATGACCCGCAACCAAGCCGACGCCGAAGACCTCGTCCAGGAGACCTACCTGCGTGGCTTCCGCAGCTTCCACACCTTCACCGAGGGCACGAACCTGCGGGCGTGGCTGTTCCGGATCCTGACGAACGCCTACATCAACACCTACCGCGCCAAGCAGCGCCGCCCGACCGAGACCGACCTCGCCGACGTGGAGGACCTCTACCTCTATCGTCGGGTCGGTTCGATGGAGACCGCCGCCGCGAACCTCTCGGCCGAGGACCAGTTCCTCGACCTGTTCACCGACGACGAGGTCAAGTCCGCGCTCGAGGACCTCCCGGAGAACTTCCGCCTGCCCGTCCTGCTCGCCGATGTCGACGGGTTCGCCTACAAGGAGATCGCGGAGATGCTCGACATCCCGGTCGGTACGGTGATGTCGCGTCTGCACCGGGGAAGAAAAGCGATGCAGCGCGCGTTGTACGAGTACGCCGAGGCCCGGGGCATCACCACCGGTGCCGCCGGCACGACGGCCGACACGACCACCTGAGCGATCGAAGAACCACATGCCCGACTGCAACGAAACGATCCGGGAGCTGGACACCTTCCTCGACGGCGAACTGTCGGACGATGCCCGCGCCCAGATCCGCCACCATCTCGAGGGCTGCGTCGACTGTCTGCAGGCGTTCGACTTCCACGCCGAGCTCAAGATCGTCATCGCGCGCAAGTGCAACAACGACGAGATGCCGCCCGGGCTGCTCGCACGGATCGAGCAGTGCTTCGAGACCGACTTCGACGGCGACGGCGCGATCGGCCCACCCGAGTAACCGGAAATGGTGCCCACCGACGGCCGGTCGCTACGCTGACCGCATGCTCGCAGCCAACATCTGGCACTGGTGGATCGGCGTCGCGCTGACCGGCGTCGGCGTGCTGGCGGTGCTCGGTCTCGGTGCGCAGTACCTGAAGAACATCACCGCGGCGCGCATGCCACCCGAGGAGCGACGGGCGCGGCGCGAGCGAGCCCGCGAGCGCGACCTCTGAACGCGACCGACCTCCTCCCCCGCTGCTGCTTCCCTCCACCCGGCACCGCCGTCGCCGCTGCGCTCTCGGGCGGCCCGGATTCCGTCGCCCTGGTCGCCCTGGCGGTCGCCGCCGGTTGCCGGGTGACCGCCCATCACGTCGATCACGGCATCCGGCCCGATTCGGCCGCCGACGTCGCCGTCGCGGCCGACGTCACGACCGTCCTCGACGTCCCCCTCGTCGTCCACCGCGTCTCGGTACCGCCCGGACCCAACCTCGAGGCGCGCGCCCGCGCCGCCCGCGTCGGCGCCCTCCCCACCGACGCGATGACCGGCCACACCGCCGACGACCAGGCCGAAACCGTGCTGCTGCGGCTGCTCCGCGGTGCCGGTGCGGAGGGTCTCGGGGCGATGCGGCCCGGGCGACGGCACCCGATCCTGCGCCTCCGGCGAGCCGAGACGCTCGCTCTGTGCACGGCGTCGGGCCTGGCGACCAGCCACGATCCGAGCAACCACGACCCCCGCTTCACCCGTAACCGGGTGCGCCACGAGGTCCTCCCGTTGCTCCACGACGTCGCCCGGCGCGACGTCGTCCCGCTGCTCGTCCGCACCGCCGACCTGCTCCACGACGACGACTCGCTGCTCGACGAGCTGGCCGGCGCCCTCGACCCGACCGACGCCGTCGGCCTCGCCGCGGCGCCCGTCCCACTCGCCCGGCGAGCGCTGCGGCGGTGGCTCACGATCGGCGGATACCCACCGGACGCCGCCGCGATCGAACGGGTGTTGGCCGTCGCGAGGGGCGAGCACACCGCCTGCGAGCTCGACGGCGGACGCCGGGTCGAACGGTCGCGACAGCGTTTACGCGTGGTCGATCCGGGCAGATAGCCTCGGATGCTGCGATGACGACGAAGCAGCAGCACCTCTCGGCGAGACGACGCCCTGGCCGACCAGGGCGGGCCCGTTCCTGATGGCTCCCAAGCTGCGCGGCAAGTGGGCCCTCGGCATCACGCCACGGCACTTCACGTGGATCCTCAAGGACAAGCTCGCGATCTGCGAGCGGCCCGGCGGCTACGGCGACAACCACCGGCGCGTCCGTCGTCAGGAGGAGATCATCTGGATCCGCGAGAACGGGTTCACGAACGTCATCTCGATCATCCAGGCGCCCCACAACCTGCACAACTACGACGAACTGAACGTGCCCTACCGGCACCGCCCGTTCAACCCCGACGAGCTCGAGCACTGGCTCCGCGGCTTCTACCGCGAGCTCGACGAGCTGTTGCGCTCCGGCGGCAAGCTCATCGTCCACGGCGAGGAACTCGGCGACCGGATCGTCGGCATCATGGGCGGCTACATCCGATGGTCCGGACTCGTCGACGACGACACGAAGGCGATCGCGATCACCGAACGGCTGACGGGTCGCAAGCTCGATCCGTTCGCCCGCAACGTCGTGATGATCGCCCCGTCGCTGCGCTGACGCTCGGCGCGCTCAGACCCGCGCCTGGCAGGACTTCAGCGGATCGCCGATCGAGATGTCCTCGGGAACCTCCAGCAACGGCAACGGGTCCATCGTCGTCGCCCGCTCCGGCCAGTACTCGAAGTGGAGGTGGATGTTGTCGAGATCCTCCACCCGTTCCCCGTCGTCGTCCCAGATGA
>SKSP01000100.1 GCA_007122945.1 Ilumatobacteraceae bacterium
ACCGGTGGAGTCGGTGGACGCCACGGACCGGCTCGAGGAACATCAGCGGGCAGGCGCCGTCGACGACCGGGACGCCCGCGTCGCGGCAGGCCTGCACCGCCTCGTCGGACACCGCGCCGGCACCGGCGCCGCGGTGCAGCCAGACGGTGAGGGTGCCGGGCTCGATGCCCCGTCCGATGCGGTCGTCGACGAACCGTCGTACCACGTCGCCCGACCGCTCCGCGTTCACCATCACGAGGAGCGCACGCGCTTCGCCGGGGAGCTGGTCGACGGTGGGGACGCACGCATCGCCCTCGATCGCGTCGGCCTCGGGGTGGACCGGCACGAGCGTCCGGCCGGTGTCGCGCAATCGCCGGTACACGCCGTTGGCGAACTGCTTCGGGTCGCGCCGCACTCCGACGACGCCGATCACGTCGGTGGCGAGGAACCGCTGGATCGTGCTCAGGTCGGCCATCGGTGAACTCCTCTCGTCGCCGGCGACAGCACGCCGGACGTGCCCATCGTGCGCCCCGACGGTGTCGGCGGGCAGGGTCCCACGCCGGTTCCGGACGGGACCGAGGACCCTGGTCGGGACCTCGGCGGCCGATGCACGATGATGGTGGCGCGTGCGCGACGTGGCGCCCGCGCCACCGAAGGAGGATGTGGACATGGCCGCGAACGACGGAGTGCCGGTGCTGGTCGGGGTGGACGGGTCGGAGAACGGCCGGGCCGCCCTGCGCTGGGCGGCCGAGTGGGCGCGACGGTCGGGTGCGCCGCTCGTCGCCGCGTCGGCGTGGCAGTACCCGCGGACCGCGGCGCTCCCGGGGGGTCCGCAGCTCGGACCGCCCGAGGAGATGGACCGGGTCGTCCTCGAGGATCTGCAGGCGACGATCGGCGACGAGCTCGGACCGGAGGCGGACGACGCGACGCCGGTCGTCGAGCGTGGTCCGGCGTCGTGGGCGTTGCTCGACCTGGCCGCGCGCACAGGGGCGCGCACGCTCGTGGTCGGCAAGCGCGGGCTCGGTCCGCTGGAGGGGCGGCTGCTCGGCTCGGTGAGCCGACGGGTGGCGGAGATGTCGCCGTGCCCCGTGGTCATCGTCCCGGTCGGACGGTCGGCCGAGCGGCCAGCGGAGGGGCCGATCGTCGTCGGTGTGGACGGCTCGCCGGCCGCGGAGAGCGCGGTCGAGTTCGCGACCGAGGCGGCGGCTGCAACCGACACATCGGTCGTGCTCGTCCACGGCCTGGCCGGGCTGCCCGCGGAGCTCGCTCCCTCGGCGGTGGACCGCTTCGTCGCCCAGGCGCACGAACTGGTCGAGCGGCTCGCGATGCGGGTCAAGGAAGCGGGCGTGCACGTCGACACCTACGTCGACGTCGCCGACCCGCGCTCGCTCATCCGGGCGGTCGCCGACCGGCGTGACGCCCGTCTGATCGTGGTGGGAACCTCGGGCGACGGGCCGGTGTCGGGGATGCTCATCGGTACCGTGGTCACCCACGTGACCCAGCAGAGCGATCGGCCCGTCGCCGTCGTGCCGGCGCGTTGACGGCCGGTCAGCCCGCGTCGAAGCTCATCGTCCCGCTGCGGCCGCGCACGGCCTCCAGGGGGTCGCGCACGTCGTCGATGTAGCCGAGCGCGTACGCACCGATCCGGTAGCCCAACAGCCGCAGCAGGTCGTCGTCGAGCGTGGCCGCGACGTCGGGCGGTACCGAGAGGTACTGGTTCTCCTCCTGGCGGAGCCACGCCACGACGTAGGTGATGTTCAGCCCGATGCGGTCGGTGTCGGTCGTGTTGGCACCACCGCCGTGGTACACCTTGCCGGTGTAGAGCAGGCACGAGCCGCGCTCCATCTCGGCGGGCACGGTCTCGTCGTGGGTGTGGTCCTGCCGATCGGGCCAGTCCTGCGAGCCGGGGATCACCCGGGTGGCGCCGTTCGCCTCGGTGAAGTCGGTGAGCGCCCACATCGTGTTGCACTGCACGTGGTGGTCGGCCGGGAACGGGAAGAAGTCGAACGCCCACTGGTCGCGATGGATCGCCTGCGCCGGCTCGTCGGGCCCGATCGCGATCGTCTGGGTGAGGTGCAGCTGGTACCTCCGGGCGCGGTGCAGCAGTCGCCCCGTCACGTCGAGGACGAACGGGTGCTGCACGAGCCCCCGGCTCGCCGGCGAGCGGGCGACGAGCGCCCCCGAGCGTCGGGTGCGACGGCCGGCGAATCCGTCGGTGCCCGTCGGTGTCGCCGCGATGTACGGGTCCATCTCGTCGAGGATGCGATCGACGGTGGTGTCGTCGGCCAGCCGGTCGATCACGACCGCACCGTCGCGCTCGAGGATCTCGTGGACGTCGGCGGGATCCGCGTCGGCGGTGACGTGGACGAGGCTCATGGTCCGACGGTACCCGTCCCGAGCGTCGACACCGTCACACGAGCGACCGTCGGGTGGCGTAGATCGCGGCCTGCGTGCGGTTGGCCGTGCCCGTCTTCATCATGATGCTGCGCACGTGGTTGGCGACGGTGTTCTCGGCGATGTACAGATCGGCCGCGATCTCCCGGTTGCTGGCGCCGCGTGCGAGGCAGCGCAGCACCTCGAGCTCGCGCGCCGAGAGGCCGTGGGGCATCGACGGTTCGGTGGCGTCCCCGTCGGGGGTGGGTTCGGCCGTCCGCCGGGCGAGCGACATCATGCCCAACCGTTCGGCGAGCTCGTGGGCTCGTCGCCGCCGCGCCGGGGCGTCGGGGTCGCCGGGGACGGCGGCCGCCCATCGGGCCAGCGTCTCGGCCTCGTGAACCGCGGCTCCCATGTGCCGATCCATCGCCAGCGCAGCCTCGAAGTGGTCGGCGGCCGCCCCCGACCCGACCACGCCGAGCAGCATCCCGATCAGGCGATCCGCGCTGCCGAACACGGCCACGAAGTGACCGGCGGTCAGGTTCCCGCCGGCGAAGGGCTCGAGCGCGGGCAACAGCCGGTGGGCGGCGAGCTCGTCGCCGAGCTCGAACACCGCGTCGGCCAGGAACGTGAGCACGGCCGGCCACTCCGAGCCGGAGCGGTCCTCGAGATCGGTGCGCAACAGGTGGTCGACCACGCGTTGGGCGGCGTCGCGCAGGCCGAGCTCGGTGTACAGCGCGAGCAGCCCCGGCTCCCACGAGCTCCCGTCGAGGGGCTCGTCGCCGCGGATCAGCGGCCGGATCTCCTCGAGCCGTCCGGTCGCCCGGCGGACCATGAAGCTCTGCAGGCCGTGCAGCCCGTCGATGTAGTCGGTCCCGAAGGCGCCGCCGAGGTCGAGCAACCCCTCGGCGATCTGCTCGGCGGCCGCGAAGTCGCCGCGCAAGAAGGCCTCGGCGTGGTCGCTGCACCCCGCCATGTAGGCGTAGAAGGTCTGTGCCGTTTCGCGGCGCACGGTCTCGAGCTGTTGGCGGGCATCGCGCCACTCGTCGGGAAGACCGAGGCAGTAGGCGACACTGCCGCGGTAGGTGGCAGCCTGTCCGAGCAGCTCGCCGTCGCCGATGCGCAGGGCGAGCCGGGCGCCCTCGCGAGTGCGCTCGAGCAACGCCGGGCCCTCGGTGACCGACACGACGGAGTTGTGCCACAGGCTCGCTTGGAGCGCCACGGCGAGCAGACGCTCGTCGCCGATCGCCCGGGCACGCTCGATGGCCGTGGCACCGATCGAGCGCGCCTGGTCGTTGCGACCGACGAAGGTCAGCGCGCGACCGAGAGCGGCGAGCACCGCGATGTGGAGCGGGTCGTCGGGGACGAGCAGCCGGGCGGCGCGCTCGAGCAGCTCGACGGCGCGTCCGCCCGGTAGGCCGGGCCGCCACGACGCGTCCTCGTAGCCGATCGCCGCTCGAGCCACGATCTCGGGATCGACGTCACCGACGAGCAGCTCGTACAACCGGCGCCCCTCGGCGAACGCGCCGCTGCGGACCGAGTTCGACGCGGCGGCCAGCAACAGGCGCTTGCGCTGCTCGTCGCCGGGCGCGAGGCGTCCGGCGGCCTGTTCGTAGTGGGCCGCCGCCTCCTCGAACGCGAGTGAGCGCTCGGCCTCGGCCCCGGCCACGGCGAGCCAGTGGGCGGCACGCCGTTCCTGGTCGTACAGCCCGGCGTGGACCCAGTGGTGCGCGACCCGAGCGGCGCGCCGCCGGTCACCGTGGTCGTAGCCGTCGGCGTCGTGGGATTCGAGCGCGAGTGCGACGCGCGCGTGCAGACGTGCCCGCTCGCCCGGCCCGAGCCGGTCGATCAGCACGTGGCGGGCGAGGTCGTGGACGAAGGCGTAGCCCATGGCGCCTGGGTCCCCGAGCCGGAGCACACCGATGGCGACGCCGGCGCCGATCGCCGCCAGGGCGGTGTCGATGTCCGTGCGCGCGGCCGTGACGAGCGTGGCCGCGTCGCCGTCGTGGCCGATCACCGCGGCCAGCTCGAGCACGCGGAGGTGCTCGTCGGGCAGTTCGCGCAGACGGAGCTCGATCGTGTCGCCGATCGAACGGGGGAGCGACAGCCCCGAGGCGTCGAACCGGTCGAGCCCGCCGTGGGCGTCGAGGTGGTGCCACAGCTCACGGAGCAAGAACGCGTTGCCGCCGGTCTGGCGCTCGAGCTCGTGCGCCGCTTCGCGTGCCCGGTGCTCGTCGCTGCCACACACGACGAGGAGGTCGACGATGTCGTCGGTTGCGAGCCCCTCCAGCTCGATCTGCTCGACGCCGTCGTGGCGCAACAGCTCGGCCACCACCTTGCCCACCTCGTCGGTGTGATCGGGGGCGGTCGTCCGGTAGGTCGCGAGCACGAGCAGCCGCTCGGTGCTCGTGGACCGCACGAGGTGGACGAGCAGCTCGAGTGACGGTCGCCCGGCCCAGTGGAGATCGTCGAGGATCATCACCAGGGGGCGTCGGGTCGTCGCGACGCGGATGGCCTCGACGACGGCGTCGAACAGCAGTCGACGGTCGTCGGTCCGCTCGGCGGCGGGGTCGGACGCGTTCGCGGCGGGGATCGTGCCGAGCAACCGCGACAACTCCCAGCGGGTCCGCACGGGCAGCGTGTCGAGGAGCGCCGGGTCGTGGGCGAGAAGGCCGCGGAGCACCTCGGAGAGGGGTTGGAACGGGGCTCCGAGCTCGGCGAAGCTCGTGCCGAGCGCGACCGCGGCGCCGGCGTCGTGGTAGTGCCGCGCGCCGGTCGCGACGAGGTGGCTCTTGCCCGCGCCGGGCTCGCCGCCGACGAACACCACCCGGCGGAGGCCGTCGCGGGCGTGCTCCCAGGCCGCGCCGAGCTGGTGCAGCTCTCGTCGCCGGCCCACGAAGGGGAGGTCGTCGGTGCCGAGCAGCCGGTCGGGCCACGCGGGCACCTCGGTCGTGCCCATCTCCCAACCGTATCGAAACGCCCACCTCCGGCGAAGGGCCCGATGGTGATTCCTGACCACCGTGGCCGAGCGCGGAACGGTCAGATCTGGTCATGACAGGTACCCGACGGATCCGTACCGTCGACATCGACCGCATCGACCGACCAGCCCAGAACCAGGGGGACACGACCATGACGATCACCGACGGCACCCGCACCGATCCGCTCACCGACGAGATGCTGGCGCGCTTCGACGCCCGAGCGGCCGAGTACGACCGCGACAACCAGTTCTTCCACGAGGACTTCGACGAGCTCCGCGCCGCGGGGTACCTCGATCTCCCGCTGCCGGTCGACATGGGCGGCGGAGGGGCGACGCTCGCCGAGGTCGACCGCGCCCAACGTCGCCTGGCGCGGGTGGCCCCGGCGACGGCCGTGGCCGTGAACATGCACCTGTACTGGGTCGGGCTCGCCGCCGATCTCCGGCGGATGGGCGACGACCGTTGCGCGTTCATCCTCGACGCGGCGGCGCGCGGCAAGATCCTCGCCGCCGGTCACGCCGAACGCGGCAACGACATCCCGGTGCTGCTGTCGACCACGTCGGCCGAGCGGGTCGACGGCGGGTGGAAGCTCGACGGGCACAAGATCTTCGGCAGCCTCACCCCCGTCTGGGACCACCTCGGGTTCCACGCGATGGACACCAGCGATCCGGACGCGCCCAAGATCGTGCACGGATTCCTCGACCGTGACGCCGACGGCGTCGAGGTGATCGAGACCTGGGACACGCTCGGCATGCGGGCGACGGCCAGTCACGACACCGTCCTCGACGGTGTCTTCGTGCCCGACGAACAGATCGTGGTCGTGTGTCCGGCCGGGTTCGCCGGCGCCGACGCGTTCCACGTGTCGCTGTTCGCGTGGGCCCTGCTCGGGTTCGCGTCGGTGTACCTCGGGATCGCCGACCGGGCACTCGAGGAGACGACCCGGCAGATCCACGACAAGTCGTCGCTCGGACTGACCCGCTCGATGGCCTACCACCCCGAGGTGCAACACCGCGTCGCCGAGATGGCGATGGCGATCGAGACGGCGTCGGCGGTGCTCGACCGGAACCTCGACGACTGGTCGAACGGGGTCGACCACGGCGAGGCGTGGCCGGCCAAGCTCTTCACGGCGAAGCACGTGGTCGTCAACGAGGCGTGGAAGGCGGTCGACACCGCGATCGACGTGACCGGCGGCGCCGGCATCTTCCGTCGCAATCGGCTCGAGCAGCTGTTCCGCGACGCCCGCTTCGGCCGCATCCACCCGGGCAACACGCTGCTCGTCCACGAGCTGATCGGCAAGATGACCCTCGGGATCAACCCCGACGAGCAGCCCCGCTGGGGCTGATACCGTCGGCCGGATGGATGACGTGGCCGCCGTCGACGCCGTGGTGGAGCCGGTCGCCGACACCGGCGACACCGGCGACACCGGCGACGCGGCCGCGGTGGCGGCCGCGGTCGAGTCGCTCGCCGCGGGCTGGCGCGC
>SKSP01000015.1 GCA_007122945.1 Ilumatobacteraceae bacterium
ACCAACCAACACCAACCAACACCAACCGAAAGGGAAGTCCATGACCACCACCGAACCCATCTCCCGCAACGGCGTCGACGTCGCCGGGCTGTTCGCCACGCTCGACGCGGTGAAGCAGGCGCCCGAGGCCGCCCAGTTCCAGTTCCGTGCCCACAACGAGTGGGTCAGCGGCACGCACAGCCGGTCGGAGATCTCCGACTACTTCGGCGTCGGCGAGGAGCGGGTCCACGAGCGGACCTTCGTGTTCGACGGAGACCACCCGGCCGTGCTGCTCGGGGAGGACGAGGGCCCGACCCCCGTCGAGTTCGTGCTCCACGCCCTGGCGACGTGCCTGACCGCCGGCCTGGCGAACATCGCCTCGGCCCGCAAGGTCACCTTGAGCGAGGTCCGCTCGACGGTGACCGGCGACATCGACCTGAACGGCATCCTCGGTCTGAACCCCGAGGTGCGCAACGGCTACCAGAACGTGGCCGTGAAGTTCACCGTCAAGGGCGACGCCCCCGAGTCGGTGCTGCGCGAGATCGTCGAGCAGTCACGTGCCCGCTCGGCCGTCTACGACGTCATCACCAACGGGGTGCCCGTCAGCATCGACGTCGCCACCGAGACGGTCTGACGTCGGCGACTCCCGCAACAGACCATCACCTCCCAACCATCACATCCCACCCATCACATCCCACCCATCACATCCCACCCACACACCACCGTGGCCCCGGGGCGGCGACTCCACGTCGCCCCGGGGCCACCACCCACCCGAAAGGACACCACCATGACCACGACCACCGTGAACATCGTCACCACGAACACGACCACCATGAACATCGCCGGAACCACCGCTGGTCGTCGCACGACCGTCCGTCAGCTCACCGACCGCGACGCGGACGGCCACCGCTACGCCGCACCGTTCCGGGTGAGACGCCGCAGCGTCGCTCTGGCCATCGGGTGACGCAGGGAGCCGAACGTGCCCACCAGTCCCACCTCCAAGCTGGCCCCCATCCGGCACCGCCTCCCGCGGCGAGCCCCGGTCAACCCCTTCGACGCGGCATCGGCGCTGTCGCTGGCCCGCGACGCGCGGCCGTGACCAGGTCGACGCCGCGCGGAGGGGGACCGGCGGCCCGACCCGGCGGTGGCCGCGTCCGGCGTCGCCGAGATCCGGTACGCGGGCCCCGGCGACGCCGCCGCGCTGACCGACTTCTACGAGTCGCTCGACGACGAGTCGCGGTACCGCCGCTTCCTGCAACCCGTCCCCCGGGTCGCACCAGCGATGGCCGACCACGTGCTCACCCCGCCGAACGCCGTGCTGGTGGCCGTCGACCTCGACGGTGCCGTCGTCGCCGAGACGGTGTTCGCCCCACCGCGCCGACCCGATCGGATCGCCGAGATCGCCTACGCCGTCGCACCGACGTTCCGCCGTCGCGGCCTCGCCCGGTCGATGGTCGCGCAGGTCCTCGACGACGCCCGGCGCGACGGGGTCCGCGAGGTCGAGGCGATGATCGGTGCGGACAACCGTCCGTCGGTCGCCCTGATGCGATCGTTCGGCGCCCGGATCCGCTACGACGACGGCGCCCTGATGGCGCACCTCGACCTCAGCGGTTGACGCGCACCACGTTCTCCAACCGCTCGCGGATCACCTCGGCGAGGCGGGGGAGGAACTCGCGGTACGGGTTGGTCCTCCGCCAGAACATGGCGATCCGCCGGCTCGGGGCGGGCTCGGCGAAGCGGACGAGCCGGACACCGTCGGACGTCGGCGCCGGTGGCGACACGGCCAGCTCCGGGAGCAAGGTGATCCCCACGCCGGCCGCCACCATCTGGCGCAGCGTCTCCAGGCTCGTGGCCCGGAAGCCCGATCGTTCGTCGGCGCCGGCGAGCCGGCACACCGACAACGCCTGCTCGCGCAGGCAGTGGCCGTCCTCGAGCAGCAGGAGCCGTTCGCCGGCGAGCACGTCGGTGGTGACCGGCGCGTCGGTGGCGGCGAGCGGGTGGTCGACGGGGACCGCCAGGACGAAGTCCTCCTCGAACAGGTCCTCGTCGTGCAGTTGATCGTCGTGCACCGGGCGGGCGAGCAGGCCCACGTCGAGCTCGCCCGAACGGAGTCGGTCGTGCACGACCTCGGTCTTCTCCTCCGCGAGCAGCAGCTCGAGGTGCGGGAACCGTTGGTGGATCGCGGGCACGACGTGGGGGAGGAGGTAGGGGCCCAGCGTCGGGAACAGCCCGATGCGGAGGCTGCCCGACTCGGGGTCGTTCGCCAGCCTGGCGAGGTGGCGGATCGTGTCGGCCTCGCGGAGCGCCGACCGGGCGTGTTCGAGGATCGCTTCGCCCGCCGCGGTGAGCAACACCTGGCGGGGGTTGCGTTCGAACAGCTCGATGCCGAGGTCGCGCTCGAGCTTCTTGATCTGCGTGGACAACGTCGGCTGGCTGACGTGGCAGGCCTCGGCGGCCCGACCGAAGTGGCGGTGCTCCGCCACCGCGACCAGGTATTCGAGGTCCCGCAGGTTCACGTCAGGCCGGCACCGGTTCGGCGGTGGGATCGGAGGCGACGAGCGGGCTGCGGATGAGGTGGTCGAAGGCGCTCAACGCGGCGGTGGAACCGGCACCGAGGGCGATCACGATCTGTTTGTACGGGACGGTCGTGCAGTCCCCGGCGGCGAACACGCCGGGGACCGACGTGCGCCCGTGGTCGTCGATGACGACCTCGCCGCGGTCCGACAGCTCGACCGTGCCCTCCAGCCACTCGGTGTTCGGGAGCAGGCCGATCTGCACGAAGATGCCGGCGACCTCGAGACGGTGGCTGGCGTCGTCGGTGCGGTCGGTGTAGCGCAGGCCGGTGACCTTCGTACCGTCCCCGACGACCTCGGTGGTCATCGCACTCACGACCACCTCGGTGTTCGGCAGGCTGCGGAGCTTGCGCTGCAGCACGTCGTCGGCGCGGAGCTCGTCCGCGAACTCGAGCAACGTGACGTGCTCGACCACGCCGGCGAGGTCGATCGCCGCCTCGACGCCGGAGTTGCCGCCGCCGATCACGGCGACCTCCTTCCCCTTGAACAGCGGACCGTCACAATGGGGACAATACGTGACCCCGCGGTTGCGGTACTCCTTCTCGCCGGGGACGCCCATCGAGCGCCACCGGGCCCCGGTCGACACCACCACGGTCCGCGACGCGAGCGTGGCGCCGTTCTCGAGCTGCACGGTGACGAGGCCGCCGTCGGCGTCGGCGGGGACGAGGCGGGTCGCCCGCTGCAGCTTCATCACGTCGACCTCGTACTCGTGCACGTGCTGCTCGAGCGCGGTCGCCAGCTTGGGCCCTTCGGTGTACGGCACCGACACGAAGTTCTCGATGCCCATCGTGTCGAGCACCTGGCCCCCGAAGCGCTCCGTGACGACGCCCGTGCGGATGCCCTTGCGTGCGGCGTACACCGCGGACGCGGCGCCCGCCGGCCCACCGCCGACCACGAGGACGTCGAAGGGGTCCTTCGCGTCGATCTCGCTCGCGGCGCGGGCTGCGGCCCCGGTGTCGAGCCGGGCGACGATCTCCTCGAGCGACATGCGCCCCTGCCCGAACAGCTCGCCGTTCAGGTAGACGGTCGGCACGGCCATGACCTGCCGCTCGTCGACCTCGTCCTGGTTGAGCGCCCCGTCGATGGCGACGTGTCGGACGTTCGGGTTCAGCACGCTCATCGCGTTGAGCGCCTGGACGACGTCGGGACAGTTCTGGCACGACAGCGACATGTACGTCTCGAACACGTACTCGCCGGCGAGCCCGCGCACCTGGTCGGCGGCCTCCTCGGTGACCTTGGGAGGGTGACCGCCGACCTGCAGGAGCGCGAGCACGAGCGAGGTGAACTCGTGGCCGAGCGGGATCCCGGCGAAGCGGACGCCGACGTCGGTACCTACCCGCTCGATCGAGAACGAGGGGGACCGCCCCTCGGCACCGGGGTCGTCGTCGCGACGCTCGACGTCGATGACGTCCGACAGCGCCGCGATCTCGGTGAGCAACTCCCACAGCTCGGCCGACTTCGGGCCGTCGTCGAGCGATGCGGCCAGCACGATCGGATGGCTGATCTTGTCGAGGTGGGCGGAGAGCTGCGCGGTGAGGTTCGCGTCGAGCACGGTGGATCCTCTCGGGGAGCGGGTGGGGATGGGGTCTGGTGGAGAGGGAGGGGCGTGACGGGCGGTGTCGGCCGGTCAGATCTTGCCGACGAGGTCGAGCGAGGGCGACAGCGTGTCGTCTCCGTCCTCCCACTTCGCCGGGCAGACCTCGCCCGGGTGCTCGCGCACGTACTGGGCGGCCTTGATCTTGCGGAGCAGCTCGACGGCGTTGCGGCCGACACCTTCGGGGGTGATCTCGACGAGCTGGATGACGCCGTCGGGGTCGATCACGAACGTGCCGCGGTCGGCGAGCCCCTCGTCGTCGCGCATGTTGTCGAAGTTGCGGGTGATCGTGCCGGTCGGGTCGGCGATCATCGGGTAGCGGATCTTGCCGATCGTGTCGGACGCGGCATGCCACGCCTTGTGGACGAAGTGCGTGTCGGTCGACACCGAGTAGACCTCGACGCCGAGGCGCTGGAACTCGGCGTAGTTGTCGGCCAGGTCGCCGAGCTCGGTCGGGCACACGAACGTGAAGTCGGCCGGGTAGAAGAACACCACCGACCACTTCCCCTTCAGGTCGGCGTCGCTGATCTCGACGAACTCGCCGTCGTGGAAGGCGGTTGCGGTGAAGGGGACGATCTCGGTGCTGATGACGGACATGACGACCTCTTTCGTTCGGGGTTTTCGTTCGGGGGATTGCTGTCATCGATCACGTTATGGTGGATCGATAGATAGCGAACATGAATTGGTCGTATCGCTCCGATCGACGGCACCGATGACCACGTGGATCTGGAAGACTGATCCGGACGCCTCGAGGAGGGAGCGCACACGATGTCCGAGACGAGCAACGACCGCCCCGACCACGCGACCGTGGTCGAGGCCACCGAGGCGGCGGCCGCGTCGATGCGGCTGCAACGGGTGCCGATCAACGCCTACACCACGTCGGAGGCACTCGTGATCGTGTCCCCGCTCCCTGCGGTGCGCGCCTCCGACGTCGAGGTCGAGCTCGGGCCCGAGGTGGTCCGCTTCGTCGCCCGCCTCCGGAGCGCGGGGCCGCGGGAGTACCTCGTCAACGAATGGGACTACGGCGGGTACGAGCGCGAGTTCGAGCTGCCCGACGGCTTCGGCGGTGGGGTGGAGGCCGTGCTCGCCAACGGCCAGCTCACCGTCCGGGTGTTGCGCGGACGCGTCGACGAGCCCGTGCGCATCGAACCCACCGAGCGCTGAGCCGGGCCGGGTTCACCCGCCGCCGCGCGGGGTATCGGTGAACCATGCTCGTCGTCCTCGTCGTCCTGTTGCTGCTCGCCCTCGTCTTCGGCGTCGGTGCCGTCCTCGAAGGCCTGGCGTGGATGTTCCTGATCACCGCGGCGCTGGTCGTCGCGGCTGTCTGGTTCGCCTGGGCGAAGGTCCGCGGCGTGACCCGCGACTGAACGGAGCTCCCGTCAGAAGACGGCGACGTCGGGCTCGCGGCCGGCGAGCACGGCGCCCGCGTGGACCAAGGTGTCCGGCCGCACGATGAAGTGCTGGGCGATCGTGTGGATGTCGCGCAGGCGCCGCTGCAGCGGGTTGTCGAGGTAGATCGCGGCGCCACCGCCGGCGGTGATCGCGGTGCGCACGGTGTCGACCGCGGTGCGCACCACCGCCACCGCGGTTGCCCGGACGAACGCCCGCTGGCGCAGGTCGAGCGGATCCCCGGAGACCGCCGTGTCCCACACCTCGTCGGCGACCTCGAACAGCCGGGCGCGTGCTCCTCGCAGCCCGGTGTCGGCCGCTGCGAGGTCGTGCTGGTGCAGCGGGTCGTCGGCGAGCGCCGACCCGGCGAGCAGGGGAGTCCGGGACCCGGCGATCGCCCCCATCTCGTCGAGCGCGCCCCGCGCCGTCCCCGACGCGACGGCGGCGACGCCGAGCGCGACCATCGAGGGCATCGGCACCCCGACGATCGGCGCACGGACCGCGGGCTCGGACTCGAACGTCGCGAACGTCCGCTCCGACGGCACGACGAGGTCGTCGACGCGGAGGTGGTGGCTCCCGCTGCCGCGCAGCCCGAGCACGTGCCAGGTGTCCTCGATCTGGACCTCGTCGGGTCGGAGCAGGGCCGTGACGAAGCGGGGATCGCCCCCCGTCTGCTCGAGGCAGTTGACGTAGAGCCAGGGCGCGTGGGTGCAGCCGCTCGCGAAGGCCCAGCGCCCGCCGACCCGGAGCCCGTCGGCGACCGCCTCGGCCGTCCCACTGGGGTTGAACACCCCGGCGATCGGCACGTCGGGTCCGTCCCGGTAGACCTCGCCGAGGGTGGCCGGCGCGAGCCCCACCAGGTCGAGCCATCCGATCGATCCGATCATCGTCGTCCAGCCGACCGACGCGTCGGCGCGGGCGAGGGTCTCGTGGGCGGCCAGGGCCGTCCTGACGTCGGCCCCGGCCCCGCCGTAGCTGGTCGGGACGAGGATGCGGAACGCCCCCGCGGCGGCCAGTGCTCCCACCAGGTCGCCGGGGAGCCGGCGTGCCGATTCGATCTCGGGTGCTCGCTCGTGGATCCGGTCGTGCAGCGCGCCGATCGCCCGGAGGATGTTCTCGGGCGTCTCGGGCACGTCGCCGGCCGTGGGGTCCATGAGGTCGGTCGCGATCTCCGTCCTGGTCGCGGTCGCGGTCGTGGTGTTCATCGTGCACCTCCCGTGCGTGTCGGTGTCCGTCTCCCCAGGAACGTACGGATC
>SKSP01000523.1 GCA_007122945.1 Ilumatobacteraceae bacterium
CGTCGACTCGCGCGAGGTGACGCTGTCGGACGAGTTGCTGGAGCTGTTCGGACTCCGGAGCCACCCGGTCGTGGACCTCGAGCAGGCCCTCGAGTTCTACCGGCCGGCCGACCGCCCGACCGTGCTCGCCGACCTCGAGCGATGCATCGCGGACGGCACGCCCGTCGACCGCGAGCTGCTGATCGATCTGCCGGACGGCCGGACCGCCTGGGTCCGGGTCCTCGGCGAGGCCCAGCACGACGCCGACGGCCGGATCACCGCCGTGCACGGTGCGATCGCCGACATCACCGTCCATCGCACCACCCAGGGCCGCCTCCGCGAGCAGGCCAGCCTGCTCGACAACGCCACCGACGCGATCCTGGTGCGCGACCTCGACGGCATCGTGTCGTACTGGAACCGGGCCGCCGAGCAGCTCTACGGCTGGACCGCCGCCGAGGCCGTCGGCCGGCACATCGCCGATCTGGTGGACGGCGGCGACATGGAGCGGTACCGCGCCATCGAGGACGTCATCTGGGCGGATGGCGAGTGGTCGGGACAGCTCGACAACGTCGACCGTGACGGACGACGCGTCGTGGTCGAGTTGCACGTCAACACGATCGGCGACGAGCACGGCCGACCGGTCGCGATCTTCTCCATCGCCTCCGACATCACCCGACGCATCGAGCTCGAGCAACGCCTGGCGCGTGCCCAGAAGCTGGAAGCGGTCGGGCAGCTCACCGGCGGGGTCGCCCACGACTTCAACAACCTGCTGACCGTCATCGCAGGGAGCAGTGAGCTGCTCGCCGACGCGGTCGCCGGCGACGACGAGCTCGCCGAACTGGTCGACATGATCCGCGCTGCATCCAGCCGTGGCGCGGACCTGACCCGCCGGCTCCTCGCCTACGCCCGACGCCAGCCGTTGCGACCCGAGACGCTCGCCCCGGGCGCAGTCGTCGAACAGATGCTCGCACTGCTCCGACGGTCGTTCCCGGAGGCGATCACGATCACGTTCGACGCCCCCGACGACACGGGACTCGTCACCGCCGACCCCGGACAGCTCGAGGCGGCGCTGATGAACGTCGCCCTCAACGCACGCGACGCGATGGGCGGCCGCGGCGAGCTCCACATCTCGGTCGACACGGTGACGCTCGCCTCCGACCCGGGTCTGGAGATCGAGGCCGGGGAGTACGTCCGCATCGCCGTGCGCGACGACGGGGCGGGGATGACTCCCGAGATCCGCGAGCGGGCGTTCGACCCGTTCTTCACGACCAAGCCGACGGGCGAGGGCAGCGGGCTCGGACTCTCGATGGTCTACGGCTTCGTGCGTCAGTCCGGGGGCCACGTCGAGCTGCGCTCGGAACCCGGCGCGGGCACCACGATCGAACTGCTGCTGCCGCGTCGCCCGGCCCAGCTCGCCGAGGCGGCACCGACGCGGACCGACGACACGATGCCACGCGGGACCGAGCGGATCCTCGTGGTCGAGGACGATCCACTCGTCCGCGCCCAGACGCTGACCGGGCTCGGCCGCCTCGGCTACGACGTGGTCGAGGCGGCCGATGCGAGCGAGGCCCTCGCCCACCTCCAGGCCACCGGGGCCACCGGGGCGCCCGGGTTCGACCTGGTGTTCAGCGACGTGGTGATGCCGGGTCCGATGGACGGCTTCGAGCTCGCCGCCGAGGTCGACCGGCGCTGGCCGGACACACCGGTGCTCCTGACCTCCGGATACGCCGACTCCGATCGCGGCACCGCCGCCGACCGACGGGCCCTCCTCCACAAGCCCTATCGCCGGGCGACCCTCGCCCAGACCGTGCGCCGGATCCTCGATGGGCGGCCGAGCCGTCCCCGGTGAGGATCACCCTCCGACGCGCGCCTCGGCCTCGTCGAACAGCCGCTGCAGCTCGGCGTGCAGCGCGGCCGACTGCTCGCGCACCGCGCTCCGAGGCATCCGCCCGCCCTCGGCCACCGGCGGCGGGATCGGTCGACCGACGATCACGTGGACGCGGCGCGGCCGGGGGAACCGGACCCCCTTGGGGAGCACCCGCTCGGAGCCCCCGATGCCCACGGGCACGATCGGCACCCCCGCCTTCACGGCCATGTAGACCGCTCCGTCGAAGAGCGGATGGACGGTCGGCCCGGACTTGCGCTCGCCCTCGGGGAACAGCACGAGCGGCTCCCCGGACTCGAGGACGGCGACGCCGCGTTTCAGGGCTTCGCGGTCGGCCGTGCCACGGGTCACCGGGAACGCGCCGAGCGCCGATGCGACCCACCCGACCGGGCGGTGCTTCCAGACGGCGTCCTTGCCCATGAAGCGCAACCGCCGCGTCGTGACGCACCCCGCGATCGGTGTGTCGATGTACGACCGGTGGACGGGCGCCAACACGAACGCGCCGGAGGTCGGAACGTGCTCGCGGCCCTCGATGCGCATCCGGGTGTAGAGACGGACCACCGTGGTCACGACCGCCCGGCAGACGCGATAGGCGACGCGGCTCGGCAGTCCGTTCCCCGCGAGGAAGCTCTCGACCGTGCTCACGCGACGCCCTCGCTCGACCGACGCTGCACGTCGGCGACGATCCGGTCGACGACCTCGTCGATCCCCATCTCGCTGGTGTCGATCACGATCGCGCCGTCGGCCTCCACGAGTGGGCTGTCGGCGCGCGTCGAGTCCTTCCGGTCGCGCTCGACGATCGCCGCCTCGACCTCGTCGACGTCGCCACCCATCTCGGCCACCCGGCGTTCGGCCCGGACGCGTGGTGTGGCCGTGACGAACAGCTTCGCGGTCGCGTCCGGGAACACGACCGTGCCGATGTCGCGGCCCTCGAGCACGCCGCCGCCACGCTCGTGGACCCAGGCCCGCTGACGGGCGACGAGCTCGGCGCGGACCGCGCTGTTCGCCGCTATCGCACTCACCGACTCGGTGACCTCGCGTCCGCGGATGGCCGTCGTCGCGTCGACCCCGTCGACGCGGACCCCGTCGTGGTCGATCTCGATCGTCAGCGCGGCGACGAGCTCGGCGACGGCCCCGTCGTCGTGTACCGGTACCCCCCGGCGCAGGGCACCGTAGGTGACGGCCCGGTACATCGCGCCCGTGTCGAGGTACTCGAGGCCGAGCCGGCGGGCCACGGCACGGCCGACGGTGCTCTTGCCGGCGCCCGCCGGGCCGTCGATGGCGACCACGACCGGCGCCGTCGCCGCTGGGACCCGCGACACGTGGTCGCTCACCAGCTCGTCCCGAGCGGCCGGCCCTCGTCGTACCCGGCGTGGCTCTGGATCCCGACCACGGCTCGTTCGTGCAGCTCTGGCAACGTCCCCGCGCCCGCGTACGTGCACGCCGAGCGCACGCCGGCGACGATCTGGTCGATGATGTCCTCGACCCCCGGGCGCCGCGGATCGAGGTACATCCGCGACGAGCTGATGCCTTCCTCGAACAGCTCCTTGCGCGCCAGGTCGAGCTTGGAGATGGAGCGGTTGCGGTTCTTGACCGCCCGGTTGGAGGCCATCCCGAAGCTCTCCTTGTAGAGGCGTCCGTCGAGGTCGCGCAGCGTGTCGGCCGCCGATTCGTACGTCCCCGCGAGCCACGACCCGAACATCACGTTCGCGGCCCCACCCGCGAGGGCGAGCGAGACGTCGCGAGGGAACCTCACGCCGCCGTCGGCCCACACGTGCTTGCCGAGTCGCGACGCCTCGTCGGCGCACTCGAGCACGGCCGTGAACTGGGGTCGTCCGACGCCCGTCATCATCCGGGTCGTGCACATCGCACCGGGACCGACACCCACCTTGACGATGTCCGCACCCGCCTCCACCAGCTGGCGGGTGCCCTCCGCCGTGACGACGTTGCCGGCGACGATCGGCGTGTCGGGGACGGCGGCCCGCACCTGCTCGACCACCTCGAGCATCGACGTCTGGTGGCCGTGGGCGGTGTCGACCACGAGGACGTCGACGCCCATCGCGGCGAGCGCCGAGGCCCGGCCGACCGGATCGGAGTTGATCCCGACGGCGACCGACACCAGTAACCGGCCCTGGGCGTCGACCGCCGGCCGGTAGATCGTCGACCGCAACGCACCGCGGCTCGTCAGCACGCCCATCAGCCGACCGTCGTGGTCGACCACCGGCGCCATCGACAGCCGCTCGTGGTCGAGCTGCTCGAATGCCTCCTCGGCCGACGACTCGTCGCTGAGCGTCACGAGCTCGCGGCTCATCACGTTGTGCAGCTGGGTGTACCGGTCGAACCCCTCGGCGTCGTGCTCGGTGAACACCCCGAGCGGGTGGCCGTCCGCGTCGATGACGACGACCGCACCGTGGGCGCGCTTGTGGACGAGGCCGAGGGCGTCACCGATCGTGTGGTGCGGGGTCAGCGTGATCGGCGTCTCGAACACCGGGTGGCGGGTCTTCACGAAGCCGACGACCGTCTCGATGACGTCGAGCGGGATGTCCTGGGGCAGCACCGCCACCCCACCCCGCCGGGCGACGGTCTCGGCCATGCGTCGACCGGCGACGGCCGTCATGTTCGACACCACCAGCGGGATCGTCGTCCCGATGCCGTCGGGCGTCGTCAGGTCGACCTCGAGCCGCGACCCGACGGCCGAGAGGCTCGGGACCATGAAGACGTCGTTGTAGGTGAGGTCGTGGCCGGGGTTCGGGTGCAGCATCCGCATTGAGGGCTCCTGGTGACGTGGCGCCCCAAGGCTAACGGTCGGGGCCACGCCGCCTACCCTGTCGCAGGTGAGCCCCGACGCATCCGACGCTGCCGACACCCCCGTGCTCGTGGTCCATGGCTGGGGTGGTTCCTTCGCCGACACGTGGGTCGCTCCCGGCTTCACGGCGCTGCTCGCCGACGCCGGTCGGGAGGTGATCGGCGTCGACCTGCTCGGCCACGGCACCGCCCCCAAGCCCCACGAGCCGGAGGCGTACGCCGACCTCACCGCTCGGATCGTGGAGGCCCTGCCCGACCGTCCGGTCGACGCGGTCGGCTTCTCGCTCGGCGCGCTGACGCTGCTGCGCACCGCGATGGCGGGGCCCGACCGCTTCCGACGGTTGGTGCTCGCCGGCATCGGCCGGAACGTGTTCGAACGCGACGACGAGGCGACCGCGCGCATCATCGCCGCGATCGAGGGCGAGCCCTCCGAGGACGACAACACGAGCCGCCTGTTCGCCCAGTACGCGCACCAGCCCGGCAACGACCCGGTCGCGCTCGCCGCGGTGTTCCGCCGCCCACCGGACGACCCGTTCACCCCCGAGCAGTTGGCGGTGATCACCTGCCCGACGCTCGTCGTGGTCGGCGATCGCGACTTCGTCCACCCGCCCGACACCCTCGTCGAGGCGCTCCCCGACGCGCGCGCCGAGATCCTCCGAGGTGTGGACCACTTCGCCACCCCCGAGTCCTTCGGGTTCATCGACGCCACGCTCGATTTCCTCGACGCGGTCCCGGTGTGAGACCGGTGTGAGCCCGGTGTGAGCCCGGTGTGAGACCGGTGTGGATCTGATCTCCGACGATGCCGCGCTCGCCGCGCGACGGCTGCGCTCCGGCGGCGTCGTCGCCATCCCGACCGAGACGGTGTACGGGCTGGCGGCGTGTGCCGACGACCCCGCCGCGGTCCGCAGGATGTACGCCCTCAAGGGGCGACCGGCCGACCATCCGTCGATCGTGCACGTCGCCGACATCGACCACCTCGACGGGTGGGCGGTGCTCGACGCCGACGGCCCGGCCGCCGTCCTGGCCGCGGCCTGCTGGCCCGGCCCCCTGACGCTGCTGCTCACGCGCGGGCCGCGGGTGGCCGACGCGGTGACGGGCGGACGTCCGACCGTCGGCATCCGTGTGCCGGCACATCCGCTGACGACCGCCGTCCTCCGCGACCTCGGACGCGGGCTCGCCGCACCATCGGCCAACCGCTTCGGCCGGGTCAGTCCGACCACGGCCGCCCACGTCGTCGCCGATCTCGGCGGGCTGCTCGACCCGACCCGCGACCTCGTCCTCGACGGCGGACCCTGTCCGGTGGGCGTCGAGAGCACGATCGTCGACTGCACGGTCGACCCGCCACAGGTGCTGCGACCCGGCGGGATCCCGACCGAGGACGTCGCCCGGCTGCTCGACGGTGCGCTCGCACCGGCGGCCGGGCCGAGTCGAGCGGCCGGGATGCTCACGTCGCACTACGCCCCGCGGTGTCGGATCCACCTCACCGACGACCGGGCCGCGGCCGAGACGCTCGGCCGATCGCTCGCCACGGAGGGCTCGTCGGTGCGGGTCCTCGACCGCACGGACGACCTGGTCGCGGCCGCGCGTGCCCTGTACGCGGACCTGCGAGCCGCGGACGACGACCGGGTCGACGACCTCGTGGTCGTCCTGCCGGGTCCGAGGGGGCTCGGCCACGCGCTCCGCGATCGGCTCACCAAGGCGGCCGCGGCTCCGGCGGGGTGAACCGACCATCGTCGGGCCCACCACTGTCCAACGCCGCCCAGTCGAGTCGGTTGAGCTCGGCGACCCACACGTCCCGGACGCCGTCGATGTCGGGCACGGGGTCGATGGCCTCGACGGCCGCGAGTGTCAGCGCCACGGTCGACGAACCCGCGTCGGGCACGAGGTCGAGCCGGCACCAGCAGTCGGTCGGCTCCCGGAGGTACACCTCGAGCAGGTACGGCGGGTCGTCCACCAACACCTCGCCGATCGACCCGGTCACCACCACGAGTGCCTCGAACGCCTCGGCCGGCAGGGCGTCGATCGTGAACGACGCGTGATCGTGCACGATCCGGCGGCCGTCGGGGCCGACGGTCGGCGGCGGCGGACCGGTCGGACCGCGCGGCGTCCGGGGGACC
>SKSP01000343.1 GCA_007122945.1 Ilumatobacteraceae bacterium
ATCTCGGGGCTCGGGACGGTCACCGCGGCGTTCGCCCCGGCGTGAGCAGACGACAGGAGATGACGATGAGTACCAGCACCGACACCAGCACCGACAGCACGAGTTCGGGCATCGATCTCGACGAGCTCGCGACCCGGGCCGACGATGCCGCCGCGCACGGTGTGGCGATCCCGCAGTTCACCGCGGACCACGACCTCGACGTGGCTGGCGCGTACGCGGTGCAGGCGGCGTCGATCGGACGGCGACTCGCACGCGGCGAGCAACTCGTGGGGGTGAAGATGGGTCTGACGTCACGGGCGAAGATGACCCAGGTCGGCGTCGACGAGGTCATCTGGGGCCGTCTCACCGACGCCATGCACGTGGCCGACGGTTCGACGGTGTCGCTCGACGGCTACGTGCACCCGCGCGTCGAACCCGAGATCGCCTTCCTGCTGGCGTCACCACTGTCGGGGCCGGTGAGCGCTGCGCAGGCGATGGCCGCGGTGGCGGCCGTGGCGCCCGCGGCCGAGATCATCGACTCGCGGTTCGAGAACTTCAGGTTCTCGCTCCCCGACGTGATCGCCGACAACTCGTCGTCGTCGGGCTTCGTCGTCGGCGGATGGTCCGATCCGGCCACACCGATCTCGAACCTCGGGATGGTGCTCGAACGCGACGGCCGTGCGGTCGAGATCGGGTCGAGCGCCGCCATCCTCGGCGACCCGGTCCGCTCCCTCGTCGAGGCCAGCCGCATGGTGGCCCACGCGAACATGCAACTCGAACCCGGGTGGATCGTCCTCGCCGGCGGCGCCACCGCGGCCGTCCCGCTCGAGGCCGGCTCGGCGTACCGGGTCCTCGTCGAGCACCTCGGGACGGTCTCGTTCCGCGTCGTCCCGTAGCCAGCCGCCCCCCCAACGAACGAAGGGTCCACATCATGGCCACCGCCGCCATCGTCGGTTCCGGCAACATCGGCACCGACCTCATGTACAAGCTGCTGCGCTCGCCCGACGTCGAACCGCGCTGGATGATCGGGGTCGACCCCGAGTCCGAGGGTCTCCGCCGGGCGAGCGAGCTCGGCCTCGAGACGTCCGCCGAAGGTGTCGACTGGCTACTCGCCCGACCCGAACTGCCCGACATCGTCTTCGAGGCGACCTCGGCGTACGTCCACGTCCGCAACGCGCCGAAGTACCGCGCGGCCGGCATCCGAGCGGTCGATCTCACACCCGCCGCGCGGGGACCGTTCGTGGTGCCACCCGCGAACCTGCTCGAACACATCGACGAGATGAACGTCAACATGGTGACCTGCGGCGGACAGGCCACCATCCCGATGGTGTACGCCGTGTCGCGGGTGGTGGGTGGCGTCGACTACGCCGAGATCGTCGCCACCGTCTCGTCGGCCTCCGCCGGACCGGGCACACGCCAGAACATCGACGAGTTCACCCGGACCACCGCGAAGGCGGTCGAGGTGATCGGCGGTGCCACTCGCGGCAAGGCGATCATCATCTTGAACCCCGCCGAACCGCCGCTCATGATGCGCGACACCATCTACTGTTCGATCCCCCTCGACGCCGACCTCGACGCCATCGAACGATCCGTCAACGAGGTCGCCGCCGAGGTCGCCACCTACGTCCCCGGGTACCACCTCGTGGCCGACCCGCAGTTCGACGTGCCCTTCGGCGACACCGGACGCGGCCGTGTGGCCGTCTTCGTCGAGGTCGAGGGCGCCGGCGACTTCCTGCCGCCCTACGCTGGGAACCTCGACATCATGACCGCTGCCGCCACCAAGGTCGGCAACGAGATCGCCAAGCGACTCGCCGTGAAGGAGACCGTGTGATGCCCGCCACACCCAGCACCCACTCCAGGACCTACTCCGACCAGCTCGACGTACGTGTCACCGACACGTCCCTGCGCGACGGGTCGCACGCCAAGCGACACCGGTTCACCGAGGACGACGTGCGTGCCGTCGTCCGCGCCCTCGACGACGCCGGCATGCCCGTCATCGAGGTCACCCACGGCGACGGCCTCGGCGGGTCGTCGTTCAACTACGGCTTCTCGCTCACCGACGAGCGCGTCCTCATGAAGGCGGCCGTCGACGAAGCCCGCAACGCCAAGATCGCCGCGCTGATGCTGCCCGGCCTCGGCGTCAAGGACGACATCGCGGCCGCCCACGACCTCGGCGTCTCGGTCATCCGCATCGCCACGCACTGCACCGAGGCCGACATCTCCGAACAGCACTTCGCGATGTCACGCGAGCTCGGGCTCGAGACGGTGGGGTTCTTGATGATGGCCCACACGATCCCACCCGATGCCCTGGCGGCGCAGGCACGGATCATGGCCGACGCCGGCTGCCAGTGCGTCTACGTGGTCGACTCGGCCGGGGCGATGATCCTCGACGACGTCACCGACCGGGTGGCCGCCGTGGTCAGCGAGCTCGGCGACGACGCCCAGACCGGGTTCCACGGCCACGAGAACCTGTCGCTCTCGCTCGCCAACACGATCCTCGCGATCCGTGCCGGCGCCGTCCAGGTCGACGGGTCCACCCGTCGGTTCGGCGCCGGCTCGGGCAACACGAGCTGCGAAGCCCTGGCGGCCGTCGCCGACCGTCTCGGCATCCGCACCGGGCTCGACGTGCTGAAGATGATCGACGTCGCCGAGGACGTCGTGCGACCGATCATGGACGGCGAGTGCGTCCTCGACCGGCTCGCCATCGTGATGGGATACGCCGGCGTGTACTCGAGCTTCCTCAAGCACGCCTACCGCGCCGCCGAACGCTACGACGTGTCCGGGGCCGACATCTTGATCGAGTGCGGCCGACAGGGCCTGGTGGGCGGTCAGGAAGATCAGATCATCCAGATCGCGTCACAACTCGCCACGACGGGAGCGTGAACCGCCATGCCCCTGGTACACGTGCAGATGGCGTCAGGTCGCGACGAACAACAGAAGGCGGCGCTGTTGACCGCCATCACCGATGCCGTCGAGGCACAACTCGGAGCGCCACGCGACTCGATACGCGTCTGGATCACCGAGTTCCCCGACACCGACTACATGGCCGGCGGCGAGCTCCTCGCCGACAAGCGCGCCCGCCTCGCTCGCGACGGCGAGTGATCACCGCGAGGCAGGGTCAGCCGGTGCGCCAGACCGGGGAACGGACCGGATCGAACGTGGTCGGCAGGTCCTCGCCGCGGATCGCCGAGAACGCCATCGGACCCCACCACTGGGCACCCGCGGTGCGCTCGGGCAGCTCGTCGGGGCCGAACCACCCGACGTCGGAGCACTCCAGCGGATGGCACGCGAGCTCGCCCCCGACGGCGGTGCAGTGGAACAAGAGCATGTACATGCCGAACCGCGAGAATCCCATCCGCTGACCGTCGATCACGGCGACGAGGCGCTCGGGTTCGCATTCGATCCCGGTCTCCTCCGCCACCTCCTTGACGGCCACTTCGGCCGGGGAGTAGCCGACGTCGGCCCAGCCGGTCGGGTACAGCCAGATCCCCGAGTCGGCACGCTGCACGAGCAGCAGCTCGCCGCGGTCGTTGCCCACGATCGCACCGATCGCGACCTTCGGCGTGACGTACCCGGGCACACCCTCGCCGACGCTCTCGAGCCACTCCTGCACGAAGTGGTCGGTCTCCCGGCGGACCTCGGCATCCTCGACCGCCTCGTCCTCGAGCTGCGCGGCGGCGGCCTTGATGTCGGCGGCGACGTGGAGGACCTCCTCGAACCGTTCGCGCTCGTACAGGCTCTCGGTGAACCCGAGACCGGTCCGCGCGATTGCGGCCAACGCCTCGCTCCAGCGGGCGAGGTCACGGGCGTCCGGATCACCTGCGGCCACGTGCCGAAACCTACTGCACGGCGTGGAGCACGGCCCGACGGACCTCGTCCCGGTGGAACTCGTCGGTGACGAGGTCGCCGCCCGAGGTGCGCACGTAGAACGTGTCGACGACCTCCATCCCGATGGTCTGCACGGTGGCGTGACGGATGTCGAGGCCGACCTCGGCGAGTGCCTTGGTGATCCGGTAGAGCACGCCGATCTTCGATGGCGCCCGCACCTCGATCACGGTGGCGTTGCTCGACGCCCCGTCGTGGAAGTCGAGCCGCGGCGGACCCGGGCGGGCGGCCTGGGTGGCGCGCCGACGCCGGTAGGTGCGCATCCGGTCGGCGAGCCGGGCCTCGATCGCGAGGCCGCCCTCGACGGCCCGGTGGACATCGCGCACCACCGGCTCCCAGTCGATCCCGTCGCGGGGCACGACCACCCGGAACTGGGAAGCCGCCATCGGCTGACGGCCGGGTTGCATCTCGTCGGAGTGGGCCTGCGCGCTGACCACGTCGAGGCCGTGCAGCGACAGCACGCCCGCCAACCGGCTGAACGTCCCCGGGCGGTCGGTGTTCACGACCGTGATGCGGTCGCCGTCGATGGCGACGTCGGTCTCACCCGCCGCCATGCGCGCCAACGTCGCGGCGTCGGGGAACAGCCGCCAGGTCACCTCGCGGACATCTCCGCCGCCGAGGACGTGCCGGACGCGCGCCACCAGATCGGCGACGAGCTCCTCCTTCCACGAGTTCCACGCCGACGGTCCGGTCGCCTTCGAGTCGGCCTCGGTGAGGGCGTGGAGCAGGTCGAGCACCTCGACGGAGCCGACGGCGTCGGCGACGAGCGACAACGTGGCGTGGTCGGTGAGGTCACGACGCATCGCCACGTCGGGCAACAGCAGGTGGTGCTCGACGAGGAGGTCGAGCACCTCGACATCCGCGGCCGACAACCCCAGACGCGGGCCGATCGCACGCACGAGCTCCTGGCCGGCGACGGTGTGGTCGCCCGGATACCCCTTGCCGAGGTCGTGGAACAGCGCACCGAGCACGAGGAGATCCGGCCGCGCCACCCGGTCGATGAGCGCGGCAGCGTTGGCGGCGGCCTCCCACAGGTGCCGATCGACGGTGAAGCGGTGGTACGCGTTGCGCTGCGGGCGGGAACGGACCGGCTCCCACTCGGGCAACAGGCGGCTGATCAGACCGCGCTGGTCGAGGGTCTCGAGGACCCCGATCGCCGAGTGGCCCTCGAGCAGCAGCGCGACCAGTTCGTCGGTCGCGCCGACGGGCCACGAACCCGGCCACGGTTCGACCTCCTCGGCCAGCCGGTCGAGGGTCGCCCGGCCGATGCGCACCCGTTCGCGTGCCGCCGCGACCGCGGCGCGCAGCACGAGTGTCGGGTCGGAGACCGGATCGGCGGTGGCCTCGATCTCGACCTCGCCGTCGACCAGCTCGACCCCGGGCGCGAGCGGCCGCACCGACGGCGCGGACCGGTCGCGCCCCGTTCGGCCGGCGGCGCGTGCGGCACGCCCCACGCGACCCCACGCCTCGTCGCCGATCCACGAGATCCGTCGCGCGGCAGCGGCCAGCTCGGCCATCATCGCGTCGGCGTCGGTGTAACCGCCGTGTTCGGCGATCGCGTCCTGGTCCTCGAGCCGGAGGATCTCGCCGGCCCGGTCGGTGGCGAGGTGCAGCGCGACCCGGACCCGGACGAGGGTCTCGTAGCACTCGTCGAGCGCGGCCAGATCGTCGGCCGGGACGACGAGGCCGCCGTCCGCGGCCCACCACAGCGACTGGACGTCGCGGATCCCCCCGTAGCCGTCCTTGACGTCGGGCTCGAGGGTGTAGGCGACCTCGCCGGCCTCGGACTGGCGGACGCGCACGCGGTCGCGCAGCTCGTCCAACCAGCGGGACCGACGACGGGTCCAGTTCCGTCTCCCCAGCTCGATCAGCTTCTCGGCCAGTTCGGGATCCCCGGCGAGCGGACGAGCGGTGAGCATCGACGTGGCGACGTCGAGATCGTCGCGAGCGAGCGACCGCTGCTCGTCGAGGGTCCGCACCGAGTGTCCCAGCTTGAAGCCGGCGTCCCACAGCGGGTACCAGATCGCGCTCGCGAGCGGCTCGACCCGGCGGGCGGTGGTCTCGTGGACGACCAGGAGATCCAGATCGCTCTGCGGCGCGAGCTCGCCGCGTCCGTAACCGCCGACCGCGAGGACGGCGACGCGCGGGTGGCGCCCGGGCTCGGCGCGCGCCGCGTCGTGGAGGCTGATCACGAGCTCGTCGGTGACCCGGGCCAGCTCGCGTGCGAACTCCCGACCCCGCAGCGAGCGATCGGCGAGCACGGCGGCCCGGCGCGAGAGGGCGTCGGCGGCAGCGGCAGCGGCCGTCACGTCGCACCTCCCGCACGACGACGGTGCAGAACGGTGGCCGCCTTCCACGCCCCCCAGTGGATGCCGGGATCGTGGAGGTCCGGGTGCACGTCGGACCACGTGGCCGGCACGAGGCCGTACCGGTCGTCGGGGAATCGCTCGACGTCGAACGCGTCGCGGGGCACCGGTTCGATGCCCGCCTCGGCGAGCACGCCCGTCGGATGCCGGACCGCGGCGCGCAGCACCGCGAGCGGGTTGCCCCGCTGCTCGTCGACGTCGGCCAGCAGCAGGTCCTCCATCTCGGCCAGCACGCGCGGCGCCTCCCGGGCGGCCATGGCCCGGGCATCCGCGACGAGCTCGTCCGGGCAGGCGCCGAGCCGCCGTTCGGCGGTGATGACGACACAACCTTCCAGCCACGCAGGGACGACGCGCCCGAGCGTGTCGATGAGCTCGCGCACCGGTTCGTCGGTCATGCCCCCCCTACTATCGCACGAGTCTCCTATCGTGACGCGGGTGATCCACGTCCCCCCTCGCCGCGCCCGTCCGTGCGGGCGTCGTGCGCTCGGCGTGGCGAGCGCGATCGCCCTGGTCGTCGGGGTGGCCGCGTGCACCACCGACGATGCCG
>SKSP01000286.1 GCA_007122945.1 Ilumatobacteraceae bacterium
AACCCGTCGTGGGCCCCGGTGTCCACACTCTCCAGCAGTGCCGTCCCGTCGACGTCACCGGTCTCCGACACGGTGTCGGCCGACATCGTCCCGATCGGTTCCACGACGTCCGGGGTCTCCTCGACACCGTCGGTCTCGAGTGCTTCGATGGCGTCGCGCAACGCGACACGATCGACGGGATCGACCACACCGGTCGCGTCGAGATCCTCGACGGACTCCTGGAACTCGATCGTCGCAGCCTCGGTCTGCGGACCGAACCATCCGTCGACCACGATCGGATAGCTGTCGGACCCCGACAGCCGCAACCAGTCGTTCAGACGGTCCTGCCACCACTCCACCAGCTGATCCCGATCACCGATCTCCAACGGCGGTGCACCGGGCTCGTCCTCGTTCTCCCTCTCGTCGTCGGTTTCGTCGGTCTGGGTCACGAACCGGGTGCCCTCTCGGTCGCCGGGCCGGGGCTCGGTCGCCTCGGCCGTGCCGGCCGTCGCCGAGAACAGTGCTGCACCAGCGAACAAGGCGACGAGACGGTGGGGCGTGCCATTCATTGCGAAGTCCTCCTCGTCGTGGAAGTTGTCGTGGAAGTCGTCGTGAAGTCGTCGTGGCTCGTCGAGAGGACGCGTACCCGCACGGCGCACTGGCTACACAGGATTTCCGAGGCAGCTGTGGGATCAGGGGAGCACCACCACCCGGGTGCCGATGGGCGCCCACCCCCACAGGTAGATGGCGTCGTCGGTGGCCTGGCGGACGCAGCCCGCCGATCGTGGTCGGCCGAGCTCGGCCTCGCTCTGGACCGGATCGCCGGTGTTCTGGTCGACCGGGATCTCGTGGAAGCCGATGTTGTCGCCGGCCGGGCCCGTGGTGAACCGCACCATGAAGCGCCAGACGATGTCGGGATCGGCGAGGCTGAACGAGGTCTCCGAACGCGAGAAGACCTCGTACTCGCCGGGCGTCGGCAGATTCGGTGACCGGCTGCCCGACACGAGGTAGGTCCGCTCGACCACCTCGTTCCCGGTCACGAGCCACACCCGCTGGTCCGCCTTCGAGTACACGATCCGGCGACCCTTACCCGAGTTCGCCGGGACCTGCACCGGCGGCGGGACCGTCGTCGTCGTGGTGGTGGTGGTGGGTGCCGGTGGCGGGTCGGTGAGCTGGAGCCGCTCACCCAGACGTTCCGCCGTGGCGTCCGCCGTCGCCGGCGTGTGGATCGGCGGGCCTCCGGACACGGCGTCCTCGCAACAGCTGCACGCCGCGCCGTCACCCGTCGCCCCGGGGGACATCGCGACGCCCGTCGCGACCCCCGTCACACGGTCACCAGAGGCCGCGCCACCTCCCGCGGCGAACATCGCACTTCCGACGGCCGCCATCACGGCCAGCAGCGCGATCCAGATGCCCCAGGCGACGCGGGTCCCAGCGACGTGATCCGAGTTCGTCGTGACCGCCATGCGAAAGATCTACCCCGAACCACCACTCACGACACGTGCCGGCGATACCGCTGCCGCCGCACCGGCACGTCGAGCAGCCTTTCGCGAGGTACGGCGCTCGTCGTGGGCGCTCGTCGTGGACGGGAGCCGTTGATCGCCACCATCGTCGCGCCTATCGTGCGCGGCAGAGGGAGCTGCGGGCGGCACGTGTGCGAAGGGGTCCATGATGACTGCAGAGACGATCCATCGAACCGTCTCCGCTGACGGGACCGAGGTCGCCGGCCGAGTCGTGGGCCAGGGCCCACCGCTGGTCCTGCTCCACGGTTCGCTGTACAGCGGCGAGACCGCGTTCGACGGTCTGCTCCCCCATCTGACCGACCGGTACACCTGTTTCCTGCCGAGCACGCGCGGCCGTGGGCTGAGCGCCGAGGCCGACGAGTACCGTCCGGAGCGTCTGCTCGAAGACGTGACGGCCTACGTCGACAGCATCGGCCAGCCCGTGCCGGTGTTCGGCTGGTCTCAGGGTGGGATGCTGGCGCTCGGCGCCGCGGCATCCAGCGATGCGGTGTCGTCGGTCATCGCCTACGAGCCGGCGGTCCTCGAGGAGTTCGACGAGGAGTTCATGGACGGCTTCACCGACACGATGGAGCACATGGCCCTCGAGGTCGAGCAGGGTCGCCCGGCAGAGGCGGCGCGTATGTTCTTGGGCCTGATGCTCAACGACGACGAGTTCGAGGCCTTCGTCGCCGAGGGTCTCCACGAGGTCGCCGCGCCGTGCGTTCCTGCCGATCTCCGTGAGTTCGAGGACCTCGATCCCGACGGGCCGAGCCTGACCGATCCCGACCTGCTGGCCACCATCACGGTTCCCGTGTTGTTGTTGCAGGGCGATCGCACGCCGGCCGTGTTCGAGCGCGGCAACCGGCACGTGGTCGAGCACGCACCCACTGCCGAGAACCGGATCATCCCCGGCGCCGGGCACGGAGGCCCGGGGCTCGTACCCGAGCCCGTCGCTCGTCAGCTGATCAGCTTCCTCCAGGGCACCCCTGAGCCTGCCTGACCGAACGCCTCGCCGAGCGGTGGTTCGAGGGGTCGGTGGGGTGCTGTACGTCAGGCGACCCGAGCGCGCAGGGCGAGCATGGTCACCGATGGTGGCAGCCCGTCGGACAGCGCGGCGCGGGCGCTGGTGTGCAGCGCGGCGCGGGTGTCGGGATCGAGACCGGCGACGAAGCCGATCGTGTGGGGCATGTTGAGCCGCCACGCCACGGCGACGTCGGGGTCGTCGAGGCCGGCGTCCACCGCGACGCGGTCGACGCACGCGTCGGTGAGTCCGGCCGCCAGCGCGACCTCGAGGAGTGCGCCGGGGGCGCCGGTGCGGTCGGCGATGTCGGCTTTGAACGTCGCGTACCACCCAGGGCGGCGGTAGCCGAACTGCTCGAGGGTGGTCTCCACGACGGCCTTGGCCGGATGGTCGGCGCCGCTGGGGAACGTGCTGGCCAGGATCCAGCCACCGCTGCGGGTGACGCGGCGGCACTGGGCCAGGACGGCCCCGGGGTCGGGCGCGTGGTTCAGGCTGAACGCGGCGACGACGGCGTCGAAGGTCGAGTCGTGGAAGGGCAACGCCGCGGCGTCGCCGACGACACCTGGTGGGCGGTCGTGCTTGCGGTGGGCGAGCATGCTGTGGGCGAGGTCGATGGCGACGGGCCGGGCGCCAGCAGCGCTCAACACGTCGGAGGCGACTCCGGTTCCGGCTCCGAGGTCGAGGACGCGTCGGCCGGCCAGGCGCGACGGACCCGCCGCGACGAGTGCTGCGGCGAGGCGGTGGTACAGCAGGGCGGGGCCGGACGCCCACCACTCGGCGCCGTCCTCGTAGGCATCGCGGATCTCGGCCACCAGTCGGCGGTCGGCGGCGGCGTCATCCACCGTTCACAGCTCCTCGATGCCTTCGGCGGCGCGATCCCGCCACCACGCGAGTTCCTCGTCGTCGCCCAGCGCCTTCTCCCAGCCGAACAACAGCAGGATGCCGAGCAGCGACAACCCGACCTGGCGATCCCACCAGCCGCCCGTGTCGACACCGTGGCGCTCGAGGGCGCCTCGGTGCGCGTCGAGCGTGGCTTCCTTGCTCTGGGGCAGGCGCGCCCGGTTGAGGCAGAGATAGTGGGCGATGTCGGCGCACGCCGGCGCGACCCCGGGGATCGCCCAGTCGAGCAGGATGGTCCGCCCGTCGGCATGACGGCCGAGGTTTCCGGCCTTCCAGTCGCCGTGGATCAGCGTCTGTGGCGTGCTCTCCAGCGCAGCGACCAGCGGGGTCGGGTCTTCGTGGAGCGCGAAGACGACCTCGGCGGTCTCGGGCGCTCGGCTCGCGAAGCGCTCCCACCCCTCGGGCATCAGCTCCGTGGGTATCGGATCGGTGTTGCCGCGAGCCTGTTCGGCCCTGGCGAGGCTCGGGCCGAACCACGTGAAGCGCACCGACAGCGGCAACAACCCGATCGTGTCGCGCCAGTCCCAGAAGGCTGCGTGCAGCTGGGCCATGTGGTCGACGAAGGCCAGGTGTGCTCCGAGGCCCAGGGCGGCATCGCCCTCGGGGACGAGCCACGCGCTCACGTCCCGCATCACCAGCACCGCGCCGCGGCCGTCGGGGCGGTCGTCCCAGGCGGCGCCGACGAGCGCATGGTCGATGCACGCGGGCAGGTGATCGAGCCAGCCGTGGCGCAACAGCGTCACCGGTCGGCAGTCGACATCGCCGGTGGCGCGCATCACCCAGTCGTCCTCCCGGTGCAGGTACTTGAGCACGTAGGGCTCGCCGTCGACGACGACACGCTCGAGGCGGGCACCCGTCTTACCGTCGTCGTGGGCGAGCGGTTCACCGTGCACGGGGGATCCGAAGAACGCCGCGAGCGAGGGCGCGATGCGGCGGTCGGCATCCGGCCCGTGGAGATCCGGACGGTCGATGTGGGCGCGCACGTTTCCTCCGCGAGCGCTCGGCGGAGTGGTCATGACCGGACGAGCGGGACCGCGCCCGCCATCTGTTGTCGCTCGGCGATGACGCCGGCTCCGGACATGGTGCTTCCTCTCGTGTCGGCGGTGCGGGCCGATCGTCGGGCCGCGCACAGGCGTGCTTCCGGCTCGGCCCCGGCGTGGCCGGGGGGTTGCAGGGCTGGCGTTCGCTCAGGCCGGCTCGGCAGCGCCCTGGAGGAGGCTGACGAGCTCACGAGCGACGGGCTCGGGTACGAGCCCCGGGCCTCCGTGCCCGGCGCCGGGGATGATCCGGTTCCCGGCAGTGGGTGCGTGCTCGACCACGTGCCGGTTGCCGCGCTCGAACACGGGTGTCGTGCGATCGCCGCGCAGGAGCGGGACGGGCACCTCGACGGTGGCCAGCAGATCGGGATCGGTCGCGGAACAGCCCCGTCCCGTGTGGCGACACGAAACGCCTGCATCTCCTTCTCGCCGCGGACGATAGGCGCGACGACGGCGGCGATCAACGGCTGTGCGTGCGCGTGCCGGTCGGGATCCCGCGACGACTCACCGGTCAGCGGCCGCTGCGGCGCGAGCGATGTCGCATCCTCGACCGGTGTGGCATCCTCGACCGGTGTGACCTTCCGGACGTCCGCGCCCTATGACACCCGGCGGTCGTGACCTTCCCAGTACGGCTCACGCAGGTCCTTCTTCAGGATCTTGCCGCTCGGGTTGCGCGGTAGCGCCTCCACGAAGTCGACGCTGGTCGGGCACTTGTACCCGGCCAGCCGCTCGCGGCAGAAGGCGACGATGTCCGCTTCGGTCACCTCGGCGTCGGGTTGCTTCACGACGATCGCTTTCGGTGTCTCGCCCCACGTCTCGTGGGGGACGCCGATCACGCCCACGTCGGCGATGCCGGGATGTCCCATCAGCACGTTCTCCACCTCGGCCGGGTACACGTTCTCGCCGCCGGACACGATCATGTCCTTCACCCGGTCGTGGATGTAGACGTAGCCGTCGGCGTCGACGTACCCGACGTCGCCCGTCTTGAACCAGCCGTCGTCGGTGATCACCTCGGCCGTCGCCTCGGGCATGTTCCAGTAGCCCTTCATCACCTGCCGTGAACGGACCCAGATCTCACCGACCTCACCCTGGGCGACGTCGGTGCCGTCGTCGCCGACGATGCGCAACTCGACGCCCGGCCCCGGTGTGCCGCACGACCGGAGCCGGTGTCGGTTCGGTCCGCTCACGTCGTGGTCCTCGGGAGCCAGGTTCACGACCGCACCGGTGGTCTCGGTGAGACCGTACGCCTGCCAGAACTTGCACTTGAAGACCTCGATGCTCTTCACGAGGACCTCCTCACTGATGGGCGACGCGCCGTAGACCATGATCTCCAGGCTGGAGAAGTCGGCGTCCTCGATGCCGGGCACCATGAGCATGAACTGCAGCGCCACCGGCACGAGCAGGGCGTGGGTCACCTTCAGCTCGGAGATCATCGTCGCGATCCGCGCCGGGTCGAGCTCGCGCACGATGACGCTCGTGCACCCCTCGTACATGCCGGCCACCGCCCAGCCACCGCCGGCGATGTGGAACAGTGGCATCGCGACGAGGTTGACGGCGTCGGGACGCAGCTCCCAGATCTCCTTGGCCATCGGGAGCAGTCCGAAGAAGTTGTCGTTGGCGAGCATGACGCCCTTCGGACGCCCGGTGGTGCCCGACGAGTAGAGCTGGAACGCGACGTCGTCCATCGCGCTCGTCGCGCCCGGGTCCTCCGCGGGGTACCGCTCGACCCACTCGGCGTACGACTCGTGGTCGGCGTGGCCCCCGATGACGACGACCTTCGTGACGGTCGTCAGGTCGTCGACGATGGCGTCGAGCACGGGTACGAAGTCGGGGCCGACGACGAGCACCTCGGCGTGACCGTCGTTGACGATGTACTCCACCTCGGGCGGGGCGAGCCGCCAGTTGACGTCGATGCACACGGCGTTCAGCAGTGCCGCGCCGAAGAACACCTCGAAGTGCTCGATGCCGTTCTTGTCGAGGAACGCGATCCGGTCCTGCTCGCCGACCCCGGCATCGGCGAGCGCCTGGGCGACCCGCTTCGACCGCTCGTACAGCTCGGCCCACGAGACCCGACGATCATCCTGGATCAGGGCGACGCGGTCGGGGCGTCCCGCTCCGTGGACCCGGACGATGTCGGCGATGCTCGTGATCTCGGACATGACCGCGAACGGTACCGCACGTCCGTCGACCCCGGCCGACCGAGTCACGGCGCGTCGGTCAGCCGTCCGTGACCGTGATCTCGGCGATCATGCCGTGGACGAAGTGGGGTGGCCCACCGTCGACCTGGGGCGGCCCCTCCTCCGTCTCGGCCGCCACCGCGAGG
>SKSP01000138.1 GCA_007122945.1 Ilumatobacteraceae bacterium
GGTGCCAGTACAGCAGGTTGTGCCGACACTCGTGTCCGGGTCGGGCCCAGTTGGACACCTCGTAGTTCTCGAGCCCGGCGGCGCTCAGCAACTCGTCGGCGATCTCGTACTTGTCGGCCTGATCGTCGTCGTCGGGGTGGCGGGTCGGATCGTCGGCGAGCGGCGTGCCCGGTTCAACCGTCAGGCCGTAGGTGGACACGTGCGGCGGGTCGAGCTCGACGACCCGGCGGACGGTGTGCTCCCAGTCGGCCGGGCGCTCCCCCGCTGCCCCGTAGATCACATCGAGGTTGAACGAGCGCAACCCGACCCGGCGAACGGCCGCCACCGCCTGTTCGACGTTCCCCGGGTCGTGCCGGCGGCCGAGCGCCCCGAGCACGCTGGGGACCATCGACTGGACCCCGATGCTGACCCGATCGACACCAGCACCGACGTAGTGCTCGAGGAGCTCGTCGGAGACGTCGTCGGGGTTGCACTCCACCGTGGTCTCGGCCCCCGGTTCGACCGGAATCGCGCGGATCACCGCGGCCAACCGCTCGGGTGCCACCAGCGTCGGGGTCCCGCCACCCACGAACACCGAGGACGCCGGGGGCATTCCGGCAGCGACTTCGCGCTCGATGTCGGTCACGAGCGCGTCGAGGTAGCGGTCCTGGAGGTGGTGGCGATCGGTCCAGGTCGCGAACGCGCAGTAGTCGCACTTCGACGCGCAGAACGGGACGTGGACGTACACACCGAACGGCGGGTCCGGGCGCTCGTCGCGCGTCATGCGGGATCAGGCCGGCCGGTACACCAGGTCGAGCGACCGGAGGCGGTCACCGACCTGGTCGACGGGGATGTCGAGCATCGCCGCGATCGCCCGGTGGTCGTCGGCGCGCACGGTGAGCACCCGTCCGTTGAAGTCCTGGCGCTGCACCTGGATCAGCCGGAGGAACCGGGTCAGCATCTCGAACGGGGCACCCGACAACTGCGAGAGCTTGACGATGTCGATGGCGATCTTCTTCGCGTCGATCCCGGCCGGACCCTCGCCGGGACTCCGCGGGAGCAACTGCTCGACCGGCACCTTGTAGAACTGCGCGAGGCGATCGAGCCGGGGCAGCGACAGGGCGCGCTCACCCCGCTCGTAGGCGCCGAGGACCGACGCCTTGAACTCCTGCGACGATTGCGACTCGACCTCGTGCAGCGACAGCCGCTTCTGCTTGCGAATCGTCCGCAGGCGGTCGCCGACGAGCCGGCTGTACTCCGAGGCGCCCTCGTCGATCTCGATCTCCGTGTCCATCCCACGCCACCTTCTGCCATCTCTCCCGACGACGTCGGGACCGTCCCTCGACGACGGGATCGGTGGTCCGATCCGTCGTCCGCCCGGGGTGAGTCTCTGAACGCTACTCGCGTTCAGCCGGCGCGCAAACCCCACGTGCCGCGCGCGACACGCGCGAGGGAAGGTCTCAGCCGCGGCCGGCGACGAGGCGCACGCACGCCGCGAGGGCGGCCGTCTCCACGCGCAACACGTGCGGACCGAGGTCGACCCGATCGGCGGCGAGGGCCAGCTCGGCCGGCGACCACCCTCCTTCCGGACCGATCGCCAGCCGACGGTCGGTCGTCGTGACCTCGCGACCACCGGGCTCCGCGATCGCGATCCCCCCGGGTGTCGACGTCAGCAGGTCGGCGGCCTTCCTCGGCCCCTCCACGACCGGGATCCACACCCGTCGCGATTGCATCGCTGCCTCGGTCGCGACGATTCGCAGCTTCTCCAGCCGTCGGTGCGCCCGAGCGCCCTCCCACCGGACCACGGACCGCTCGGCGTGCAGGAACACGACCCGGTCGACGCCGAGCTCGGTCGCCTTCTGCACGACCCAGTCGGGCCGGTCGTGCTTCGGGATCGCGACGAACAGCTCGATCGGCGGGTCCGGCCTCGGATCACGGGCCGGCTCGGCGTCCGGCTCGAGCGCGCCACCGACCGCGCGGCACGCCCGCCAGCCACCGACACCGTCGGTGACCGTCACGACCTCGCCGTCGCGCACCCGCAACACGCCGAACACGTGGTGGGCCGAGCGTTCGTCGAGCACCGGAGCGACGACGTCGTCCACGACGACGTGGGCGGCGGCACGGCGCAGCGTCTCGTGCACGGCGATACCGCTCAGGTCGGGCCGGTGCGGCCGCCGGGGACGGCGTGCACGTTCACGAGAACGCCGACTTGATCCGCGAGAAGAGGCCCTGGCCGGATTCGCCGACCTCCTCGCCGCGCAGCCGGGCGAGCTCGCGCAACAGGTCGGCCTCGGCCGTGTTCAGCTTGGTCGGGACCTCGACGACGATGACGGCGCGCAGGTCGCCGCGGCCGCGGCCCTGCAGGCGCGGCACGCCCCGACCGCGCAGCACGAACTCGTGTCCCGGCTGCGTGCCGGCGGGGACCGAGAGCTCCTCGTCGCCGTCGAGCGTCGGCAGGTCGATGCGGGTGCCGAGCGCCGCCTGGGCGATCGAGATCGGTACGTCGGTGACGAGGTCGTCGTCCTCGCGGCGGTAGCGCTCGTGGGCGGCCACGCGCAGGTGCACGTAGAGGTCGCCCGCCCGGCCTCCGCGCGGCCCGGCAGCACCCCGCCCGGTGAGCCGGAGGGTGGAGCCGGTGTCGACGCCCGCCGGGACGTCGACCTGGTAGGTCGTGTCGGCGGTGATGCGGCCCTCGCCCCGGCACGACGAGCACGGCGACGCGATCACCTCGCCGAGACCGCCGCAGCGCGGGCACGGGCTGGTGGTCACCATCTGGCCGAGGACGCTCTGGCGGACGCGACGGACCTGCCCGGCACCGTTGCAATCGGCACAGGTGACCGGCTTGGTGCCCTCGCCGGCGCCGGATCCGTCGCACACCTCGCAACGCTGCGGGAGCTTCAACGTCACGGGGACGCGGTCGCCGAACACCGCCTGTTCGAACGTCAGGTCGCACACGACCTCGATGTCCTGGCCGCGCGGCGGCCCGCTCGGCCCACCGCGGCGCGACCCGCCCCCACCACCACCGAAGGGGCCATTGCCGCCGAAGAACGCGTCGAAGATGTCGCCGAGTCCGCCGCCGAACAGGTCGTCGGCGCCACCGGGTCCGCCCGGGCCACCGCCGACGCCGGCCTCGCCGAAGCGGTCGTAGCGCGACCGCTGATCGGGGTCCGACAGCACCTGGTAGGCGCGCGATAGCTCCTTGAACCGCTCGGCGGCATCGGGGTCGTCGGGGTTGGCGTCGGGGTGCAGCTCGCGGGCCCGGCGGCGGTACGCCCGCTTGACGTCGTCGGCGGTCGCCTGCCGGCTGACGCCGAGCAGCTCGTAGAAGTCGCCCGCCACGCTCAGGTCTCCCCCAGCCGCCGACCGAGGCGCTCGCTGACGACGTCGACCGTCGCCAATGCCTGCGGGTAGTTCATGCGGGTGGGTCCGAGCACGCCGACCGAACCGAGGTGTTCACCGTCGACCACCACCGGTGCGACGACCACCGAGCAGGCGGACAACGGCTCGACGCCGTGCTCGACGCCGATCGCGACCGACATGCCGCGATCGACGATGTCGCGCACGAGCGAGACGACGATGAACTGCTGCTCGAGGGCGTGGAGCACGTCGCGGACGACCTCGACCGCGTCGAACGCGGCGGCGACCGACGCGGTCCCGCCGAGATAGACGTGGTCGTCCGCGGACACCTCGCGGATTGCCCCGAAGGTCGTCGCGCAGACCGCGTCGACGTCGGCGTCACCGCTCGGCGGGATCTCGCTCACCGCCGCCACGGTCGAGCCGGCGAGCGTCTCCGACAGGTGCGCCGCGGCGGACGCCAATCGGGACTCGGGGACCTCCTCGTGGAGGTTGATCACCTGGCTCTCGACCGCGCCGTTGCCGAACACCACGACCACGGTCGCCATCGTGGCGGACAGCCCGACGAGCTGGACGGTGCGCACCGCGGTCGCGTCGGCCTTCGGGCCGACGACCACCGACGCGTACGTCGTGAGGTCGGTCAACAGGTTGCTGGTGCGGTGCAGCATCTCCTCGAGCCGGCCGTGCGCCGCGGCGAAGAACTGGCCGACCTGGGCGCTCGTCGCCTCGTCGAGCCGGCCCGGGCGGGTCAGGTGGTCGACGAAGAAGCGATAGCCCTTGTCGGTGGGCACGCGGCCGGCCGAGGTGTGCGGCTGGACGAGGTACCCCTCTTGTTCGAGAACGGCCATCTCGTTGCGGACGGTCGCCGGCGAGACGCCGACGGTCGGCGAGCGAGCGATGTGGGTCGAACCGACCGGCTGCGCCGTGGCGATGTACTCCTGGACGACCGCGCCCAAGATGGCGGTCTTGCGTTCGTCGAGCATGGTGGCACTCGATTGTACCGAGTGCCAGGGCCGCCGGTCATGACCGGTCACGATCGGCCGGTCGCCGCCTCGTAGCGCGCCAACGCTCCACGCCGCTCGGCGGCATGGTCGACCATCTCCCGAGGGTAGGCGTCGGTGCCGTACTCGGCGATCCACCGCCGGGCGTACGCACCGTCGGAATCGAACCGCTCGGACTGGGTGGTCGGGTTGAACACCCGGAAATAGGGGGCCGCGTCGGTTCCGGTGCCGGCCGCCCACTGCCATCCGTGGTTGTTCGACGCGAGATCGCCGTCGACCAGGTGGTCGAGGAAGTGACGGGCGCCCCACTGCCAGGGCAGGTGGAGGTCCTTGACGAGGAAGCTCGCGGTGATCATCCGCACCCGGTTGTGCATCCACCCCGTGGCGAGCAGTTGGCGCATCCCGGCGTCGACGATCGGGAACCCGGTCCGACCTGCGCACCAACGCTCGAACCGGTCCCGCGCGGCGGCATCGGTGTCGAGCCGCATCCCCGACAGCTCGTCGCGGAGGTCGGACCAGGCCGTCCGCGGTCGGTGGAACAGCACGTCGGCGTAGAAGTCCCGCCACGCGAGCTCCGATGCGAACGTGCGCGGCCCGGCGCAGCGGATGCCGTTGCCGGCGTGCCGGTCGTGTAGGTCGTGCAGGTCGTGCAGGTCGTGTAGGTCGTGCAACAGCCGACGGGGGTGGATGGCGCCCCACTTGAGATGCGGTGAGAGGTGGCTGGTGGCGTCACCCGCCGGGTCGTCGCGGCGGTCGGCGTAGTCCCCCACGCCCTCGTCGCGGAACTCCGCCCACCGCTCGCGGGCCGCCCCCTCGCCCGCCGGTGGGAGCTCGCAGCCAGGGTCGGGGCGGTCCGCGAGCCCGTCGCCGTCCATCGCCACCCACTCGATCGGCTCACCGTCGCAGGTGCCGTCCGGAGCGGTGGCGGCACCGGGCACGGCGTAGCTCGCGTCGGCGAGGATGGCGAACCAACGCTTCGAGAACGGCGTGTGGACGGCGTACGGGTCGCCGTCGCCCTTGCGCACCGTGCCCGGCTCGAGGGCGTGGTTGGAACCGATCCCGCGGAGGCGACGACCGTCGGCGCGGAGGCGGTCGGCGACCTCGGCGTCGCGCCGTCGCCCGTACGGCCCGTGGTCCCGGGTGACGTACACGTCGGCCGCGCCGGCCTCGGCGGCGATCGCCGGCACGACCTCGGTCGGGTCACCATGACGGACGACCAGGTGCCCGCCCGTCGCCTCGTCGAGTGCCATGAGGCAGTCGTGGAGGTACGCGGCCCGGGGCGCTCCCGACGATCCCATCAGCACCGGGTCGACCACGAACAGCGGCACGACGCCGCCGGTGCGGGCGGCGGCCTCGAGCGCCGGGTGATCGCCCAACCGCAGGTCACGCCGGAACCACATCACCGCCGTCGCGCGCACCGCCCGAGTGTCCCCCACCCAGTTCCGTCCGCGCCAACCGACCGGATCGCGCCGATCGGCGCGGACGGAACCGGGGGCGGTCAGCGGTCGTTGGGGCCGGTGACGGCGACGCCACGGCGCAGGGCGCGCAGGTCGGGGACACCTCGCACGGAGGACCCGCGCGCCAGCGCCCACCAGATCAACGCGAGCACCGTGACGAGCGAGATGATCGCGCCGTACCCGAGGGACCAGCGGGAGCCGATCGCGTCGCCGACGAGGCCGGTGATCGGCCCGCCGATCGGTGTCGACCCCAGGAAGGCGACCGCGGTGAGCGCCAGCACCCGGCCGCGCATCTCCGGCGGGCACTCCTGCTGGGTGAGCGCGTTCATCCCGGTCACGAACCCCGCGCCGCCGATCCCGAGCGGCACGCTCCACACCATCGCCCACGCCAGGTTCGGCGCCCACGCCACGCCCACCCCGGCGACACCGAGCAGCATGCCGTTGCCGGCGAACCACCGAAGCGTCACCCGGCTGAGACGTGCGGTCATCAGCGCCCCGGCCAGGCTCCCCACGCTCACCACCGTGAGCAACCACCCGTACCAGTGGTCGCCACCCCAGTGCTCGTCGGCGAGCTTGGGCAGCGCCACGTTGTAGTTGAACCCGAACGTGGCGACGACGATGAACGCGAGGAACGCGGCGAACATGGTGGGCGTGCCCGAGATGAACCGCAGGGCGTCCCGCACCGGCGTCCCACCGCGGGCGGCCCGCGGGGCGGGGTGCCGTTGCGTCGTGTCGATCATCGCCAGCGACACGAGGATCGCCGTGAACGACAACCCGTTCAGCGTGAACAACCAGCCCGTGCCGAGAGGTCCGACGAGCAGCGCGGCGAGTGCCGGGCCGAAGATGCGCGACCCGGTCATCACGGCGGTGTTCAGCGAGACCGCGTTGGGGATCTCGTCCGGCTCGACGAGCTCGGTGACGAAGCCACGGCGCGCCGGGTTGTCGAACGCGTTCGCGATGCCGA
>SKSP01000318.1 GCA_007122945.1 Ilumatobacteraceae bacterium
CACCGGCACCGGCACCGGCACCAGCACCAGCGCCGTCCCGGAACGATCGACGGCACGGCGTGGTCGTGGCGACGTCGGCCAGGCCACCACCGAGTACGCCCTGATCCTGCTCGCCGCCGCGCTCGTCGGCCTGCTCGTGATCGCCTGGGCGACCGCCGGAGGTGCCGCCGGACGGATCGGGCAGCTCTTCGACGCCGTGGTCGACGCGGTGATGTCGCGGCTCTGACGGACCGTGGTCAAGCGACGGTCGAGCTGGCGCTGGCCCTGCCCGTCGTGGCGATCCTCGCGATCGGTCTGCTCCAGGTGGCACTCGTCCTGCGCGACCAGGTCGCCGTCGACCTGGCCGCCCGGGAAGGAGCGCGGGCCGCCGCCGTCGCCGCCGAACCAGGAACGGCGGCCGCCGGAGCCGTCGACCGGGCCTTGTCCGCCGGCGGTCCGACCGGGGCGGCCACCCGGACCGACGTCGACGACACGACCGTCAGCGTCACGGTCACCGCACCCGTCACGGCGGTCCCGCTGCTCGGCGCCATCGTCAGCGGTCGCGAGGTGATCGGACGAGCGACGATGGCCCTGGAGCCACCGTGACAGCGGGGCGTCGATGACACGCTGGACCGACCGGGCCGGTCGGTCGACCGAGGCCTCGGCGACCGGACGCGTCACCCGGCGTCGGCGGCGACAGGGCCCACGGTGGGGTCTACGCTCGCCGGCCGTGGACCTGTACGCCCGGCACGACCTCGTGGGATCCGTCCCGGTCGTGTCGCTCGAGGGCGTGATCGATCTCGCCTCGATCCCGGTGCTGTACGACCAGCTGCGGCGCGCCGTGTCCGACCACGCCGGGGTCACCGTCGCCGTCGACCTCGACGGGGTGAGCGCGCTCGACGACTGCGGGCTCGGCATCCTGCTCGGCGTCGCCGGTCTCGCGCGCGACCGCGGCGGCGACCTCGTCGTGATCGCTTCCGGAGCGCGGCTGCGCGACCGGTTCCGCACCACCGGGCTCGACCGGGCCGTCGAGGTGCGGGAGCGTCTCTGAGGGTGCGCACCGTCTGGGTCCTCGGCGATCAGCTCAACCGGTCCATCGGCGCGCTCGCCGATGCCGATCCCGATCGCGACCGGGTCCTCCTGGTCGAGAGCCACGCCAAGCTGACCAGCAAGCGGTGGCACCGCCAGCGCGCCCACCTCGTGCTCGCCGCCATGCGCCGCTTCGCCGACGAGCTCCGTTCGGCCGGGTTCGACGTCGACCACCGCCGGGCGGCGTCGCTCCGCGCTGGCTTCCGCGAGCACGTCGACGAGTACGCGCCCGGCACCGTCGTCGCGACGGAGCCGGCGAGTTGGAGCGGACGAGAGCTGCTGCGCGACCTCGACGTCGGGCTCGTACGGTCGAACCAGTTCCTCTGCCACTACGACGAGTTCGACGCCTGGGCGGCCGACCGGCGCACCCTCAAGATGGAGGACTTCTACCGCTGGCAACGGCGTCGTCTCGGGTACCTGATGGACGGCGACGAGCCGATCGGCGGCCGGTGGAACTTCGACGACGAGAACCGCGAGCCACCCCCGGGTCCCGACCACCCCGGCTGGCCCGACCCGCCCCGCAGCCGGCTCGACGACGTGGACCGTGAGGTCCTCGCCGACCTGCCGAGCGAGTGCTGGGGCGCCGAGCCCGACGGCACGTGGGCCACCAGCCGCCGGGCGGCGCTCGCCCGGCTGCGTCACTTCGTCGACCACGTCCTCCCGGTGTTCGGCCCGCACGAGGACGCCATGACGACCCGATCGTGGCACCTCGCCCACTCGGTGCTCTCGCCGTATCTGAACATCGGGCTGCTGCTCCCCGGGGAGGTGTGCGACGCCGTCCAGGACGCGTTCGACGCCGGCGACGTGCCGATCGCGTCCGCCGAAGGCTTCATCCGCCAGGTGATCGGCTGGCGCGAGTACGTGTGGGGCGTCTACTGGCGGTGGATGCCCGAGTACCGCTCGGCCAACGAGCTCGGTGCCGACCGGTCGCTGCCACCGCTGTTCACGGGTGCCGACACGGCGATGCGCTGCGTGGCGCACACGCTGCAGGGCGTCCGCGACCGCGCCTACGCCCACCACATCCAACGGCTGATGGTGCTCGGCAACCTGGCGCTGCTGTCGGGCACGGATCCGTGGGAGATGACGGACTGGATGTGGTCGAGCTTCGTCGACGGCGCGGAATGGGTCATGCTGCCCAACGTGATCGGGATGTCGCTGCACGCGGACGGCGGTCGGATGGCGAGCAAGCCGTACGCCGCCGGCGGCAACTACATCGACACGATGAGCGACTACTGCGGCGACTGCCGCTTCGACCGGCGAGCCCGGACGGGCGACGACGCCTGCCCGTTCACGACCCTCTACTGGGACTTCCTCGCTCGCCACCACGACCGCTTCGTCGAGAACGCACGCGTCGCCCGTCAGGTGCGCGCCGCGGAACGCCTGGGCGATCTCGACGCCGTCCGCGAGCGCGCCGCCGAGGTGCTCGACCTGCTCGACCGGGGTGAGCTGTGAACCCCGACGAGCCGGAGCGCACCGACCCGTCCGCCACCACGCTGTTCCACGTCGCACTGCCCGACGATTGGGCGCGCGCCGCCGGGACCGGCACGTACGGATGGAGCACACGCGGCGTGACCCTCGAGGAGGAGGGCTTCGTGCACGGCGCCCACCGGCACCAGCTCGACGGTGTGGTCGAGCGCTTCTACGCCGACGTGGAAGAGCTCGCGATCCTCGTCGTCGACCGCGACCTCCTCACCGCGCCGGTCGTCGACGAGCCACCCGCCGACGGCGTCGACGAGCTGTTCCCGCACGTGTACGGACCGATCCCGGTCGCGGCGGTCGTGCGGGTCGTTCAGTGGCGCGCCGCGGACGGCGTCGCCCCATCGGTCGCCGTGGCGTCGGGCTGACCGGCGCCCTCGACCGCGAGCGCGGCCGCGGCACCCCGCTCCTCGGCGACCGCGTCGCCGTAGAGCATCGTCTGAGCGGTCGCCGCGAGCGGGACGAGCAGGGCCGAGGCGAGCGTGACCAGCACCGAGAACATCCACAGCGGCAGGAACTGCAGCACGACCAACAGCACCATGCCGACGAACGTGGCGCCCACGACGAGACCGACGTTGAGCACGCCGACGACGACCGCCGTGTGCAGCCATCGCCCACGCACGAGGGCGGAGCTGCGCGCCAGCGCGGCGCGACCCTCGTGGCCGTCGACCATCACCGCCTGGGCGAGGAACTGGTAGCGGACGACCTGCCGGAGCGCGAAGGGGAGGCCGACGACGCTCACGCCGAGAACGAGCACGATCACGATCGCCCGCGCCAGCGCGGCGAGCAACCCCCGCGCTCGCGCCGAGACGGCGCGAAGCGCGTCGATGCCCGACACGTGTGGTTCGCGGCCGCCGGGATCGGTGGCGATCACCTGGGCGACGGCGGCACTCACGATCTGATAGGCGACCAGGTTGGCGAGGCCACCGACGAACAGCGCGAGCCCGATCGAGGTGCCGGCGCGGTCACCGCTGAGGTCGAGGAGCTGACCGAAGAACGGGACGGCTCGGAGCACGGCGACGACCGATCCGACGACGAACGCCACCGGCACGTAGACGACACCCAGCACGGCGATGGTCGGCAGCCGACGACGGGCATAGCCGGGGACCGCACGCAGGATCTGGCCGAAGCGTCGGCGGGCGACGAGTGGCAGCGGAGCGACCCGGTTCCAGACGGTGCGCCGGACGAGCCGGGTCCCGACCAGGGCCAGCAGCGCCAGCACGACGAGCAGCCGGAACGGGGACACCTGGAACTGGATCACCTGGACCGAGCCCCACTCGACCACGGTGCAGAACGCCTGGGCGACGAACGCGGCGCCGGAGTCTCCCGCCGGTACCAGCACGCTGGAGGTGCGCAGGCCGTCGTGCCAATCGATCGGCGCGGTCCACCGGTCCTTGTCACGCGGCCCGGTCGGCCCGTTGTACGGACCCGGCCGACGCTCGCCCCACCGACCGTCGAACATCAGCCAGGCGAGCGGGTCGTCGGCATCGTCCACGGCGTCGGGGAGCACGACGACATCGGGGTCGAGGCGTCGGGACGGCCCGGTCGTGTCGTCGCAGCCGAACCCCTCGCTCGGGCCGCGCCCGAGGAACACTGCCTGGGAGAAGTAGCTGGCGTGCGAACCCGCCGACGAGTACACGACCGGCCGGTCGCCGTCACGTTCGAGCCGCGACGACGTCCACTCGACCCGCTCGCCACCCTCGTGCTGGGCGTAGCCGACGCTGATCGGCTCCGAGGCGAGCGCCTCCGCTGCGCTGGAGGCCTCGAACACCAGCTGGATGCCCTCCCAGTCCCCCTCGTGCTGGTTGTTCCACAGGTTGTAGTACCAGAACGACCAGTACTGGAGCGCGATGCGATCGGGGCGATCGGGCTGGCGCGCGACGTGTGCGTACACCGTCGGGGCGTACCCCTCGCTGAAGCGTCGGAAGTCGCGCTCGAACGTGCACCCCGGCCGGAGGGCGTCGCCGGGGAAGTCGAGGTAGACACCCTCGCCGAGGCGGAACAGGTCGCTCGCGCCGGGGCCCGCCATGATCGGGGGGTCGTACGGCCCGACCTGACGCAGCAGCACCTCCGGGTTGTCGAGGACGATCTCGACGGGCGCCGGCTCGAACTGTTCGCCGGTCGAATCGCAGTCGTCGGTCTGCTCCTTGAGCATCATCACCGGCGCGTACCGCTCGGCGAGCATCGCCTCGGCCGTTCCCTCGTCGACCGGATCGGCCCCGGCGGCGCCTGCGGGGGAGGCCACGAGGAACCCGAGGAGTGTCGCGACGACGGCGAGCGGACCTCGGGGCCCGACGATCCGATGCATCGGGGCATCCTCGCGCAGCAGGGTGCCCGGCGCGTGCACGAGCACACCAGCACCGTTCGAGCGGTTCGTCTACGGTCGTACGCCATGGTCCGACGCCACCCTCCGGCCCGGCCGGCGGGCCTCCGAGCCCCGCTCGTCGCCGTCCTCTCGCTGGTCGTCCTCGGGACGGCCGGTGCCGCGATCACCGTCGCCGCCGGTCCCGACCATCACGCCGAGGTCGAGGCGGTCGCGGGGGGCCCGAACCCCGCCGGGAACGACGAGCCTGCACCCGATCCCGATCCGACCCCGGAACCCGCACCGGCACCGGACGGCCCGGACGACCCCGACGACCCCGCCGAGCCCGACGACCCGGACGACCTCGACGACGGGGTCGACATCCCGTGGCTGTCGATCGCGCTCGTGCTCGTCGCCCTCGTCGCGCTGTTCGTGCTGGCCCGCGTGCTGCTGCGCCCGAGGTCCGCCCCGGCGCCGTCCCGGGCGGGGTCTCCCGACGACGTCTTCCGCGCCCTCGGTGACGCCCAGTGGGTCCACGATCAGGCCTCGCTCGACGTGCTGGCCGGCCCCGCCGAGACCGCGTCGGCCCGGTGGGCGGCACAGCGACCGGTGGTCGACGGGATCGTCCGGGACGCCCTCCGGCGAGGATCAGCGGACCCACGGTCCGGCTGGAACGAGCTCGCCGCCTTCGTCGCCGCGGTCCAGCGAGCGCTCGACACCGCGACCGCGGCGCGCAGCGACACCTCCACCGACCCGGCGGTCGTGGCCGAGTCGGTCGCCGTCGTCGAACGGGCCCGGGCCCAGCTGCTCGCCCAGATCGAGCAGGTCCGCCGCCAGGTCTGAGGGACCGGTCGTCGGGAACCGTCCCAGCGCCACGAGGTCACCAGTGGGCGGTGCCGGGCGCGCCCTTGAACGGACCGGTGACGTTGGCGGTGATCCAGCCGCCGTAGAACGACCCGTCGTTGGGGGCCACCCGCTCGTCGTCCACCCAGCACTCGTCGAGGGACTGCGCGTAGAACGCCCAGTGGTCGACGATCGGTGCGAACGGTGCCGTGACCGCCGGGTAGGTCCACGCCGCGTCGGCGGCCACGTCGTCGCCGACCACCACGTCCGCATAGTGCGCCGACCCCTTCCACTCGCAGAACGTGCGCCGTTCGCTCGGACGGAGTCGGTCGAGGTCGACGTGCTCGGGCGCGACGTAGTACGCGGGCGGTTGGCTCGTCTCCAGCACGCGGTGCGCCTCGGGTGCTTCGACGATCGTCACGCCGGCGTGGACGACACGTATGCGCCACGGCACCCGCTCGATCCGGGGCGGCCGGGGGAAGTCCCACACCGATTCGATCGGCTTGCCGTTCGTCGCGAGCTCGGTCACGACCACGATCATCCCGCGGTCCGCGGCGGTCCGCCACGCGGAGCAGCACACGTCACGTCCCGGCGGGGCGTGGGCGACGGTGCCCCCGCCGGTCGCCGCGCCGCTCCCACTCCCGTTGCTCGTCCTCGAGTGCGGCCTCCTCGGCGACGAGCCGCTCGAGGCTCTCGAAGCGCGCCGGGTCGAGCCCGCCGGAGGCGATCGCCGCCTGCACGGCGCAGCCGGGCTCCCGGTCGTGTTTGCAGTCGCGGAAGCGGCAGTGGTCCATCAACTCGAACACGTCGGCGAAGGCGCGCTCGATCCCGTCGCCCGAGAGCCAGAGGCTGAGCGCCCGCACGCCGGGCGTGTCGAGCAGCCACCCGCCGGTCGGGAGCGGGACGAGCTGGGCGGCGACGGTGGTGTGACGACCGCGCTGGTCGGCATCGCGCACCTCGGTCGTGGCCTGCACGTCGCGTCCGACGAGCGCGTTCACGAGGGTCGACTTGCCGACCCCGCTGGC
>SKSP01000283.1 GCA_007122945.1 Ilumatobacteraceae bacterium
GGTGCGAGAGCGACCCGCCGTCCGACATGTCCGTCAGGATGACCAGCGGCGCGCTCCCGGTCAGCGCCTCGATGTACCCCTGTCCGGCGTTGCCGGCGATCCACTCGGCCTGCCCCATCACCACCAGCGGCCGGCCCGAGAGGCGACCGTAGGCCTCCGCCATCGTCGCTCCGATCGACTCCTCTCGCACCTGGACGGTGCGGATCGTCGGGTGGCCGTGCAGTGCGGAGAAGATGCCCCCGGTGTTGCCGCCGGGCATCCCGAGCACGGCCGGCACCTCGGCGTCGGCCAGTGCCCAGATGATGCCGTCGGTCACGTGCATCTCGGTCGGTATCGGGTTCGCTGGCACGGCGCCTCCTCGTCCGGGGCGTGCCCACAGCGGGCCCGCCACACGTCGGTCGACGGGCCACCTGCGCGGCGCCATCGACCGATCACCCCCCCTGGATTACTACGGTCTGGGCCATGGCGAGAAATGCGAGGTCTTCCACCCGGACGTCGGTGACGGGTCCGGACACGGTCCGGACACGGTTCGGGGTCCGCCCATGAGGTTCGGACTCCACCTGCCGAACTCCGGGGTCCTGACGAGCGCGGCGGATCTGGTCGCCATGGCGGTTCGGGCGGAGGAGATCGGGTTCGCCCGGGTCTGGGTGTTCGACCACCTGTTCAACCCGGTCGAGCTGTCCGAGGCGACGCGAGAGTTGCGCGGCGACGACTACTACAACAAGGCGGACATGCCGTACTACGACGCCTTGACGACCCTGTCCGTCGTGGCGGGCGCGACCGACCGGATCGGGCTCGGCACCCGCGTGCTCCTCCCGGTGCTCCGGTCCCCCATCGTGCTCGCGAAGCAGATCGGCACCCTCGCGGCGCTCGCGGGCGAGAACCGCGTGGTACTCGGCGTCGGCGCCGGCTGGCTCATCGAGGAGTTCGTGGCGGTCGACGTCCCGCCCGAGGAGCGGTTCCGCCGTCTCGAGGAGCACATCGAGGTGATGCGCAACATCTGGCGCCACGGCATCACGGCGCACGCCGGCGAGTTCTACGCCCATCCGCCCGCCGGATTCCTGCCGGTGCCGGCGAGCCCGATCCCCGTCCTGCTCGGTGGCTCGGGCCCGAACACCGTGAAGCGTGTGGCTCGGTACGCGGACGGCTGGGCGCTGCCGAACACCCCTCCGGGACCGGACGCCCGGAGCCAGCTGACGCGTCAGCTCACGGCACTCGGCGAGGCGTGCTCGGAGCGCGGGCGCGACGTGTCCGACCTGCTCCTCGTCGACGGTGCGCCGATCGATGCTCCCGAGGAGCACTTCGACATGCTGGCCGAGCTCGGCATCGACGAGGTCGACCTCATGTTGACGACCGAGGACGACCTCGACCTGGTCGGCGCCGAGCGGTTCATGAACGGCATCGGTGCCCGCCTCTCGGACTGAGCGACGGGCACCGCGCGGTTCAGCGGAATCGGATCAGAACTTGGCGTCGGCCTCGCGGCCCCGCATGAGGAGCGAACCGCCGGGGTACGGCCGCGGGATGAAGTCGGCCGTGTAGATCTTGCCGTCGAAGTCGGCGTCGTCGGCGGTGATCGGGCGGTGGACCTCGCTGACGAGCGGGCCGATCTCCTTCGCGATGGGAACGAGCGCGTCGAGATCGATGCCGTACAGGTCGGCGGCGTTGCCGGCCAGCATCATGCGGGTCTCCTCCACCGGGACGTCGTTGAACACCCACCGGATGGCGATCTTCGACTGGGGCGTGGAGCCCTCCTCGTGCGGGTAGTCGCTGCCCCACATGAGGCGATCGACACCGTACGTGTGGCGCTCGGCCATACCCGTCGGGGACAGGCCGACGCTGACGCCGTACCAGAGGTGACGCTTCACGTACTCGGTCGGCATGAGCGACAGGCTGTTGGTCGTGTCGTCACCGAACATGCCCATGGTGCGGTTGTCCGCGCCCTTGCTCGCTCCGAGCGAGTAGTCGAGTCGAGCGGCGACCTGCAGCGGCCAGTCGTAGCCCGACTCGGTCGGCACCCACTTGAGCTTCGGGTGGCGCTCGAACACGCCGCCCATGATGAGCTGCATGAGCGTGAACTCGCTCCACAGGTGGACCGAGAACATCGCGAGGGCCTTGCCGCCGGGCGCGGTGAGGTCGACGTCGGGAACGGCGACGTTGTGGACGGCGATCGGGAAGTCGAGCTCCTCGCAGAGCGACCAGAGCGGCTCGTACCGCAGGTCGTTGAACGCCGGGATCGGATGCCCCGGGGGCACCGGGGCCAGCAGCGCTCCGCCGAAGGTGCCCTGCTCGACGGCCCACTTGACCTCGGCCATCGCCGCGTCGACGTCGTTCGGGAAGATCTGCACCAGGCCGCGCCGGCGCAGCGGCGCGAGCGACACGAAGTCGTTGACCCACCGGTTGTGGGCCTGGACGCCGACGAGGCGGCGTTCGAACTCCTCGGCCGTCTTCGGGAGGCCCACGACGAACACGGCGCTGGTCGGGAAGAACGGCGGGATCGTGTTGGGGATGATCATCTCGGTGCAGACGCCGTCGGCGTTCTGCTCCTCGAGTCGGAAGTCGCTGTCCCAGTTGCGGTGGGCGGTGTGGTGGATGAGGTCGTCGAAGGGGCTCCCGTAGGCGTCGGCCCAGGCGTCGAACTCGTCGTGCCACTTGCTCGGCAGGTACGCCTTGTAGTCGCGCAGGTCGGCACCCGCATGGCTGTCGGCGGAGATCACCACGTAGCGGTCGATGGTGTCCCAGCGTTCGGTCGTCTCGGTCATTGCGAGCCCCCAATAGGATCGTGTCGTCGTACAGGCCAGCGGTCGGCCCCGGTTTTCCCATCATGCTACCGCCGCGGCACCCGTCACCGGAACCGGTCCGTTCCGGCTCGCGGGACGAGGTGGGACGGACCGGCGCACCGCTCATCGCAGCGCCGGGATCACCTCGGCCATGAGCAGATCGGCGGTGGCCGCCGCGCTCCGGTGATCGCCGAGCGTGAACTGGGGGACGATGATCTCGTCGACCCCGGCGTCGCGGTAGGCCTGGAAGGTCTCGACGACCTCGTGCGGCCTCCCCACGATCGTCGGCTGGCGCGACTCGGCGAGCGGCCGGCGTTCGTCGACCCAGCTCGCGTCCGTGCTCACGTGCAGGAGCGCCTGCGCGCTCCGGCGGATCTCGGACGGGTCCCGGCCGACGTCCGCGCAGTGTGACTCGAGCACGGCCCCCTTCTCGGCCAGGTGCCTCGGAAGACCCCAGGTGTTCCACTCGTCGGCGTGCTCCGCGACGATCCGGAGCGTGACCTTCTCGCCCGACCCACCGACGAGCAGCGGGATCGGCCGGCCGGACTTGGGCTCGAGCGGGGCGTCGACGAGGCGGTAGAAGCGGCCGTCGAAGCTCGATCGGTCGTTCGAGAAGAGCTGCCGCAGCACCTGGCAGGCCTCGTCGAGACGGCGGAGGCGGCCCCCGACATCGTGGAACTCGATGCCGTAGGCCTCGTGCTCGTTACGTTGCCACCCACTGCCGATCCCGACGATCAACCGCCCGCCGCTGATCTGATCGACCGTCGCGGCCGTGTTCGCGAGCACGGCCGGGTGGCGGTAGGTGTTGCCGGCGACGAGCGAGCCGAGCCGGACTCGGGGGACCGTCGCCGCGAGCCCGGCGATCACCGACCAGCACTCGAGGAGGTCGTGGCCCTCCGTGCCCATGCTCATGAAGTGGTCGGGGAACCAGAGGCCGTCCCACCCGGTCGCTTCGAGGTGCTCGGCGAGTGCCAGGATCTCGTCCCATGGTTGGTTGGGGGCGAACCAGAAGCTGAATCTCATGGCGTCGTCCTTTCATCGTGTCCTTCGCTCGTCACGGCTGTGGTGCTTCATGTCCGGAGGGGCCGGGGGAAGGGCACGCCGATGTCGGCGGCGAACTCCTCACAGCGCGCGACGACGTCGGCGAGCAACTCGACGCCGTGCTCGCGTTGCCATCGCCTCGCCTCCGCCCCGCGATCCCCCGGGACGCGGACGGGTGTCGCCGGATCGACTCGTCGCGACGACCGGACGGTCCGCGTGACCTCGGCGACCTGCTCGCGGAACTCGTCCACGTCGCTGAAGAGGTCGACGCGCCACGCGAGGAACCAGTACCCCTGGCACCACTCGGGGCTGTAGTGCTGATGGAGCCCGGACCCCGTTCCGGAGAGGAGTCCGCTCAGCATGTCGACGACCAGCCCGAGGCCGAGCCCCTTCGCGGCGCCGGTCTCGGGGGTCGACCCGAGTGGGAGCAGACCGCCCTGTGAGCGGGCGTCCGGGTCGGTCGTGATCCGTCCCGTCTCGTCGACGGCGACACCCCACGGCAGGGCGGTCCCGGCTCGCGCCGCGAACAGCGCCTTCGTGCCGGAGATCGCGGTGGTCGACATGTCGAGCACGAAGTTGTGGTCGTCGGCGCTCGGCACGCCGATGCCGAGGGGGTTGGTCCCCATCACCCGGTCGAGACCGCCAGGGGCGACGGCGACCGGTCCGGTGTGGGTCATCGACATCGCGATCATGTCGTGGGCGGCCGCCAGGTCGACGAAGTAGGCGTGGGCGCCGAAGTGACAGCCGTTCCGCACGGTGATCATGCCGATGCCGGTGTCGCGTGCTTTGTCGATCGCGGCGCTCATCGCCCGGTGGGCGACCAGGGGGCCGAAGCCCCGGTCGGCGTCCCATGCGGCGGCGACGGGCGCGTCCCGCAGCACCTCGATCGACGGCCGGGGATTGACGTAGCCGTCGCGCAGGCCGGGCCCGTAGTGGAGATGCCACGCGAAGTTCGCGATGCCGTGGGTGCCGACCCCACGCAGATCGGCGTCGAGGAGGATCTCCGAGCAGAGCGCCGCATCGGCGGCGGCCATCCCCAGTTCCGTCAGTGCGGTCCGCACGAACGCGTCGAGGTCGCTCGCCGCGTAGCGCGCCACCTCCGTTGCGCGGCCCGGATCGGACATCTCAGATCGACGGAGCCGCCGTGTGCTCGGCGCCCCGGGCGGCGGCGATCTCGCTCAGCTTCCGCCGTTGGACCTGGCCGGTCGGTCCGGTGCGTGGGATCTCGTCGACGATGTGGAGCCGCCGCGGATGCTTGTGGCTCGCCAACTCGGCGCCGCAGTGGTCCCGGAGGTCCTCCAACGTGAGCTCGCAATCGGGCCGGAGGACGACGAACGCGGTGATCACCTCGCCCCAGTCGGGGTGCGGTACCCCGGTGACGGCGCCGTCGGCCACCGACGGGTGACGGCGGATGACGACGTCGACCTCGGGGGGCGCGACGTACTCGCCGCCGGTGCGCATGACGTCCTTGATGCGCCCCACCACGTACATGTACCCCTCGTCGTCGCGCTCGACGAGATCTCCCGTCCGGTACCAGCCGTCGACCCACGCCTCCTCGTCGGCGACCGGGTTCCTCCAGTAGCCGAGTGCCATCGCCGGGGTCCTGACCCAGAGCTCGCCGTCGACGAACCGGGTGTGGACGCCGAACGTCGGCAGGCCCACCGATCCGGGCTTGCGGCGCAGGTCGGTCGGCGGCAGCGTCGCCAGCCCGCCGGCCTCCGTGGCGCCGTAGCCGATCGAGGTCGTCGCGCCGGGGAACGCCTCGGCGATCGCGTCGAGGAGCTCGGGTGGTGTCGACGACGTCCCCGTGTTGGCCTCGCGCAGGGCGGAGAGATCGCGCGTCGACAGGTCGCTCTCCAGGATCCGTTGCATGACGCCCGGGATCGCGTAGAACCGTGTCACCCGTCGCCGCTCCAGCTGGTCGAGCAGTGACGCCGCGTCGACCGCGTGCGCCAGCACCATCTCGGACCGGGCCGCCCAGGCGTTGTGCAGGAACGACCAACCGCCCCAGTGGTAGTGCGGGAACATGGTGAGCGTCGGCCCGATCGGCTGGCCGGTGCTGGTGGTGCGCAGGCGATTCGAGCGGTGCGAGAGCACGACCCCTTTCGGCGCTCCCGTCGTGCCGCTCGTGCAGAAGATCACCTCGGGGTCGGTCTCGGCGATGACCGGTGGGTCGTCGGGTCGGCCGGTGTCGGGGCCGTCGAGCAGCTCGCCGACGGTCACGTCGCCACTGTGGGCATCGTCGCTGACACGCAACGCCGGTTCCACGAGATCGGTGATGGACGCGGCCTCACCGTCGCTGAAGCCCGGGTTGATGGGCACGAAGATCGCGCCGAGGGACGCGAGCGCGTAGTAGAGCGGTGGGCACTCGAGCGAGACGTCGCCCCACCAGGTGACCCGGTCGCCGTGGCGGATGCCTCGTCGAGCGAGCGCGCCGGCCAGGCGGTCCGCCATGGCCTGGGTCTCGCCGAATGTCAACGTCGTGTCGCGCAGCGTCAGTGCAGGCCGATCCGGAGTCTGCTCGGCTGCTGCACGCAAGATGTCGTGCAGCAGCAGTGGTTGGGTCGCAGGCACGTGTCCCCCCTCGTGTACCCCTCGTGTACCCCTCGTGTACCCCTCGTGTACCCCTGGTGTCGTCCCGGCGACGGGGCGACGACCGTCGCGGCCTCCCGGACCTTACGTGGTCCGCGTCTTCAGCTCGACCACCGGGAACGACTGCTCGATGGTCTCGGCGAGGTAGCTGGGGCCGTCCGGAGTGGGCATGAACCAACCCGTCGGGCACATCGTCAGGATCTCGATGAAGCCGAGCCCCGCCCCCTCGAGCGGCGCTTCGAACGCGCGCCGCAGGAATTTCTTGGTCTGTGCGATCGAGCCGGCGTTGTTGAC
>SKSP01000305.1 GCA_007122945.1 Ilumatobacteraceae bacterium
CCGGCCTGCCGGTGCCCGAGTACATGGAGGGCCGCCCGCTGCCGGTCGACGACGCGGACGCCTCGGCACGCGGGTTCGAGCGGGTGCTGACCGAGTGGGACAGCGTGCTGTTCGGGGTGGATGTGCACTGCCGCACGATCACCCGCGACGGCTGGGTGTGCACGACGTACCTGCCGGGCCACAGCCACGACGGCACCGAGGGCGAGCTGTACGACCTCGCCGACGACCCGCTCCAGCGGGTCAACCGGTGGGACGACCCGGCCGTGCGCTCGGTCCGCGACGACCTGCTCGCCGACCTGTGGGAGCATCAACCCGAGATGCGCACCCCGCTCCCGAGGGTCGAAGCCCCGGTTTGACGGGCGCCGGCGTGGGGCTTTAAGAGTACTGACAGAGTTGTTCGTACGGTCGTGGTCGATCCGTCCCGTCGATCGAAAGGCCACCACCGTGAAACGACTCCTCGCCGCTGCGGCACTCGCCGCCGGAGCGCTCGCGCTCCCCACCGCTCTCGCCGGCGCCCTCCCAGCCGAGCCGACCGTTCCCTCGCTGACCGTCTCACCCGAGGAGGGCCCACCGGGCTTCGAGTTCGCGATGACGGTGACCGACTGCATCGAAGACGAACCCGTCCGGTTCACCCTCACCCAGTTCGTCAACCCGACCGTCGACATCACGTGCGAGGACGGGACCGCCTCGGCCGTCCTCGCCGCTCCGAACGTCGCCGGGACGTATGGTGTCGGGGCTCGTGTCGGTGACCCCGGCGACGTCTTCAGCTTCCCGGAGTGCGAGGAGGATTCCTCGGGAACGTGCTGGGTCTACTCGGAGATCACCGTCCTGCCGCCGAGCCTCACCGCGTCGCCGGCGTCGGGGGAGCCGGGGTTCGGGTTCACGATGACCGTCGAGAACTGCGGCACCCAGTTCTTCGAGCCGTCATCGGTGTCGACCGCGGAGGTGGGCCTGGGCCAGGACGTCGTGTTCGTGCTCCCCGAGACCGGCCAGGAGGAGGAGGCCTTCTGCCCGCAGCCGGGCGGCACGGTCACGTCGGGGACGTTCACCGCGCCCGACGAGGCCGACGAGTACGTCGTCTACGCGCTGTTCCCGCTGCCGGAGATGGAGTTCCTCGCCCTGCAGCAAGACGAGCTGCCGCTCGACTGCGCCCAGGCGGAGGAGCCGTTCGACTGCGCGGTGTTCGCGACCGTCACCGTCGAGGAGCCGCCGCCGGCCACCGATCCGCCGGTGACCGACCCGCCGGCAACGGACCCGCCGGCAACGGACCCGCCCGCCACCGACCCGCCCGCCACGACCGCGCCGCCGACCACCGTCGACGACGGAGCGACCGAGCCGGCCGCCCCGATCGTCGAACTGCCGGCGACGGGTTCGGGTTCCTCCGGCGCTGCGGCGGCGGCGATCCTGCTCGTGGCCCTCGGTGGTGCGCTGCTCGCGTTCGCGGGAACCCGGCGACGGTCGGTCTGACCGTCGACAACGCTCGCTCCACCGCTGGCGGCGCGCCGGGACGCCCCCGGCCGTCGTCAGCGGTTGAGGTGGACGGGGATGTTGCGGGGGCCGCGCACCTGGCCGCACGCCCACGTGGTCTCGCGTGACGTGTCGAGGGAGTAGTCGGGGAACGCCCGCAGCCACTCCTGCAGCGCGACCGTGAGCTCGAGGCGGGCCAGGTTCGACCCGAGGCAGCGGTGGATGCCGAGCCCGAACGCGACGTGGCGGTTGTGCTCGCGGTCGATCAGGAACTCGTCGGCGCGCTCGAACGCCTCCGGGTCGTGGTTGGCGGCCGGGAACGTCAGCAGCATCTGGTCGCCGGCGTGCGCCGGACAGCCCGACACCTCGGTGTCGGCGATCACCTTGCGGGCCATCGTCACCGGCGCGTAGTAGCGCAGCACCTCTTCGATCGCGGTCTTCCACAACATGTCGTCGTCGTCGACCGCCACGAGTCGCGCCCGCTGGTCGGGGTGCTGGGCGAAGTGCCACAGCCCCGACCCGATCGCGCTCCACGTCGTGTCGATGCCGGCGATGATCTGCAGCTTGACGTACCCGCGCTTGAGCGCGTCGGGTACCGGCTCGCCGTCGATCTCGGCGTGGGCGATGATCGTCAACATGTCGTCGGCCGGTTCGGCCACCCGCTCGGCCAGCTTCTCGGACACGTAGGCGTCCATCTCCTGGGCGACGGCCAGGCGGACGCTGTTGTCGCGCGGCGCCAGCTGGAACGACCGGTGCAGCCAGTCGCGGAACATGTCGGCGTCGGATTCCGGCGTGCCGAGCAGCAGGCAGATGCCGTGCACCGGGATGTGCTGGGAGTACTCCTCGGCGGCATCCGCGGTCGCTCGGCCGTCGAGCTCGTCGATCAACGACCGACAGAACGAGCGCATCTCGCCCTCGAGCGGGTCGATCATCTTCGGGCTGAACGACGGCAGCAGCAGCCGGCGATGGGCCTGGTGGTCGGGCGGGTCGGAGGTGATCGGCGGCGCCGGTGTGCGGGGCGCGTCGGGTCGCGACACGTTCACCCAGATGGACGAGTAGTGCTCGGTGTCGTGGGCGATCGTCTTCACGCCCTCCATGGTGACGGGCATGAACGCCCGCCCGTAGCGCTCGGTGGTGGCGACCGGGCACTGCTCGCGCACGTCGTTCCAGATGTCGATCGCGTTGGGGCCCCAGGCGGGGTCGAGCCAGTCCCAGTCGTGCACCCAGTCGGTCACCGGCGGCGAGTCGGCGGCGGTGTCGGTGTCGTACGCCATCTGATCCCCCTCGAGTCGGCGTCTCCCCGACGGTGACGGTAGTCGCGTGTTCACCCCCCACGCCGAGCGGAGGAATGGAAGAATGTGGACATGACCCGCATCCTGATCGCCGTGGACGGCTCCGACCTCGATCACGAGTGCGTGGCGACCGCCCGCCGACTGTTCGGCACCGAGGCCGAGTACCTCGCCGTGAGCGTCGCCCACGAGCCCGCCCAGCGCACGGCGATGGTGCCGGTCCCGTACGGGTTCGTCTACCCGTACGCGTCGGTGGAGCCGATGCGGGTGGACGACGGGTCTAACCCGGTCGACCGGGCCGAGGACATCGCCCGCCGGGCCGCCGAGGAGGCCGGCCTCGACAACGCCGAGGTGATCGGCGAGGTCGGCGATCCGGCCGAGGTGATCGTCGGTGCCGCGGCCCGGCACGCCTGCGACGCGATCGTGGTCGGCTCCCACGACCGCGGCTGGCTGTCACGTCTCGTGCAGCCGTCGGTGTCGAGCGAGGTGCTGTCGAGCTCCAGCATCCCCGTCCTCGTCGTCAAGGCCCCCACCTGAGGCTCAGATGTTGACGACCGTGCCGAGGCACGGTATGCGAACGAGGTGGCGGGCGTGGACCACCCGGTCGACCGCTTCGGTCGCCGTGCACGGTGACGACGCCATCTCGCGCGCGAGCGCGGCCACGACCAGCGGCGCGGCGAACGACGTGCCGCTCCAGCACGCCCACCCCCGGAAGTGGTCGGGGTCGACGCTGTTGATCTTGGGCAGCTTCCCGTCGAACGACCGGAAGAACGAGCTCACGAGGTCGGTGCCGGGGGCGCAGGCGTCGACCCAACGTCCGTAGTTCGTCCACGGTGCCGGGCCGTCGGGCCCGAGGGCGCCGACGGCGACGACGCCCGGGAAGGCGGCGGGGTAGTTGGGGAGGCAGGAACCGTCGTTCCCGGCGGACGCGACGAGCACGATGCCCGCCTCGACCGCGGCGGCGACCGACTCGCGCAGGGCGAACGACCCCTCCGAGAGGTGACCGCCGAACGACATCGAGATGATGTCGGGACGCACACCGGCGGGGCGGGCGATCTCCTGCTCGAGCGCGAACGTGACGTCGCTCTCGGTGACGTCGCCGAGCGGGGCCACGACGCCGCGGACGTCGATCGTGCATCCGCGGGCGTACTGCTCGATGAGCCCGGCGATGAACGTGCCGTGCCCGGCGACCGGGTCGAGGTAGCCGTCGGGCGGATGCGTGACCCCGTGTCGTCCCTCGATCGCCGCGTCGGGGACCTCCACGGTGCCGTTGATTCGCCATGCACCGGAGTGCTCGGCCGGTGGTGCGAGCAACGGAGGGCACTGATCTGCCCGGTCGGCGAGGCCGGTGTCGAGGACGACCACCCGCGCGTGCGGACCGGGTGCGTTGCCGCCGCGGGGCGTCGTCTCGGGCGCGATGGCCGGCTCGGCCGTGCTCGTCGGCGTGCCGCCCGTGGCGTTCGGGTTCGCCCGGTACGGGTTGGCCCGCCACGGGTTCGCCCGCCAGGGGTTGGCCCGGTACGGGTTGGCGCGCCATGGGTTCGCCCGCCATGGGTTGGCGCCGAACGGGCCGGCCGCGCCCTCGTGGAGGAGCTCGAACATGTCGGCGGGGTGCGGCCCGCACCCGTCCAGACACGATCCGTGGGCGAACAGGACGTGATCGGGCTGGACGTCGAACCGCTCGGCCCGGAGTCGTTCGATCGCGGCCTGCTCGTTGTCGACCCCGGTCAGCACCTGGGTGCGCATCCCGTCGCGCTCCGAGATGATCCGCGCGACATCACCGCCGAGGATCCCGCGGATGCGTTCGAGCTGGCCGCTGCTGCCGCGCATGACGAGGCGCCCTGGTCGGTAGGCGTACCCGTCGCCGTCCTGAGCGACGCGGAGGCGGTCGGCGAGCGTCGGTGACGGCACGTCGTCGTCGGGACCGTCGCTCCGTCTGTCGTCGTGATCGGTCGTGCTCATGGTGGTCTCGTTCCTCTCGTTGGGTCATGCTCGGGGGTCGGGATCGGCGGTCGTGGTCGAGGCCGCGACCGGCGTACTGATGTCGGCGAGGACCCGCGCGGCGAGCTCGGCGGCGTCGTCCGGATCGATCGCTCGGGCCTCCTCCGCGATGCGGTCGAACTCCTGCGGGCCGAGCGCGACCCGGGCGGCGTCGAGCAGCTCTGCGCGTGGGACGTGATCGTCGGGGTAGAGCTCGTACGAGGCCTCGGCGAGCAACTCGTCGGCGACGACCTGGAGGCGGACGGCGTCGCCGTAGCGCTCGGGTGAGGCGATGAGCCGGGCGGCGATCATCATCGAGAACGCCACCTCGACCGGGTGTCGGTAGGCGCGCGCCAGCTCCAGGCTGATCAGCTGGTGGTGTGCAGCCGCCCGGCGGTCGCCGAGCTGGAGGTTGGCCTCGGCGAGGTTCCCGTGGGTGGTGGCGAGCAACGCCTCGGTGCCGCTCGCCGTCGCGGCCGCCAGCTCCGACTCGAGGGCGGCGATCGCCCCGCGCGCGTCGCCGGCCAGCCCCCGGGCGATGCCGAGCGTGTCCCACAGTCGCGCGGCCGCCCGCGGCGGGTGGCGGTGCCGCAGGTCGGCCTCGAGGAGGTCGATCGCTCCGGCGGTGTCGCCCAGACGGATGGCGAGGTCGGCGCGAGCGCGCGTCAGCCCGGCGGAGTCCCAATCGGCCGAACCAGTCGTCGTGGCCACGTCCTCCGCGCGCTCGAGCAACCGGCCGGCAGCGTCGAGCTCGGCGAGCCGCAGGTGGAGATCGGCGAGCAGGGTGAGCATCGCCACCATCTCCGGCCCGTCCGTGGCGAGCTGCTCGACCCACCGGCCCAGCTCGGTGATACCGGTCTGGAAGTCGTCGGTGACGTCGTGGAACTTTCCCACGGACCAGGCGAGTGCCTGGGCGACGTCGACGGGTGTCGCCGGGTGGTCGACCACGGCGCGCACGTTGTCGATCTCGATCTCCATGCGGTGGATCCAGCGGAGGTCGAGCTCGCGCTCGGGCCCGAGCTCCCGCCGGAGGTGGCGGGCCAGGCGCATCCTCGCGTCGCGGAGTTCGGCGTCGTCGGCGCCCGCTTCGAGGTGGGCGCGCACGGTCGTGAGGAGTCGGTAGCGCGTCTCGCCGGCGCCGGGGTCGATCTCGACGAGCGAACCGTCCACGAGAGACCAGAGGTGGTCCGCGACGTCGCTGTCGGCCAGGCCGGGAGTCGCGCACACGCTCAACGCCGCGTCGAGGTCGAACCCGCTGACGAACACGGTGAGACGTCGCAACACGGCTCGCTCGTCGAGGTCGAGCCGCTCGACGCTCCAGTCGAGCACCTCTGCGAGCGATCGGTGCCGCTCGGGCAGGCCGGGATCGGACGACGCGAACGCGGTCGCGCGTGACGCCGGGAACCGGCGAAGCCTCGCCACCAGCTCGCCGGGCGGCACGGTGCGGGCACGGGCGGCGGCCAGCTCGATCGCCAGCGGGAGACCATCGAGCTCCCGGCACAGCTCGATGACGTCGCCCAGGTGGGCGGCGGGGATGGGTCCGGCTCGGGCCTCGAACAGCTCGATCGCAGGTCCGCCGCCCCTCCCGGTACGCGTCGCGTCGTCCGGTCGATCGCTGATGGCGAGCGGCCCGATCCGGTGCACCCGCTCGGACCGGATGCCGAGTGGCGCTCGGCTGGTGGTGAGCACGCCGATGTGCTCACAGCGCGACAGCACGGCGTCGACGAGTTCGGCGACCGCTGACGGCAGGTGTTCGCAGTTGTCGAGCACGAGCAGCAGCCGGCGCGGGGCGAGGTGGCCGAGGACCCCGTCGCGCCAGTGTGTGGCGGCCGAGTCCGCGACACCGAGCACCGAGGCGACCGCGGCGTCGACGAGTTCGCCCCGACGGACCGGTGCGAGCTCGACGAACCACACCCCGTCGGGCCACTCGTCGGGCAC